>DATKIS010000396.1:0-2724 GCA_035543975.1 Pyrinomonadaceae bacterium | reverse complement strand
AGGTCCTGGGACTGGGCAGTTCCGAGGGAGACAGTACGGTAATCCGAGGCGGTTTCGGGATAGCCTACAATCGAATTCCGGTCGCGCCCTTGGCTAACGCGCGCGGCAATCCACCCTTCTTTGCTCGCTACAGCATTTGCTGCGGCACCTCGCTCTCAGATTTCAGCACCCCCTTTGCAGGCGGTCAGATTCTTTACGCGCTTGGTGCGAACAATTCAGTCACCAGCTATCCGCGTAATCCGGCGCTGGGCCAGGGAATCAATCCCACCACCGGGGCGCCAAACAGTGGCTCAGTGGAAATCTACGGTTCGCCACAGGATTTACCGAATCCATACGTCTACACCTACTCGCTCGAAGTGCAGCAGGAATTGCCTGCCAAGCTGACAGCGACGGTCGGTTACCAGGGTAGTGCGGGCCACAAGCTCATTCGGTTGGTCAATCAGAATTTCCTGCAGCCGGCCAACCCTTCGTTCTTCGCCGTCTATTTCGTGACGCCGGATGTGAACTCAAACTTCCACTCGCTGAATGCCAATCTCGTGCGGCGGTTCTCGGGTGGAGTTCAGGTCCAGGCAAACTACCGTTTCAGCAGGAGCATTGACCAACTCTCGTACGAGGGTCCCGGCTTCGTCACCAATCAAACATATCCGCAGGACAACCGCACCGAACGCGGCCTCTCGGACTTCGACGTCAAGCATTTCTTCAACATGTCGAGTCTCTATGAGCTGCCGTTCTTCCGTGGGCGACGAGACGTCGCAGGCAAGCTGCTAGGTGGTTTTTCAGTCACTGGCATCGTAACCAGTCGCACCGGTTTTCCGTGGACGCCGGTGGTCTTCGGCGACGGTACCCGGACGCCCGGCGGGCCGACCCTGTCACCCTTCCGGCCACAGGAATACACCGGACCAAGTGATCTGGACACGTCCAACACCGCATTCATCAACGGCACCAACTTCCCCGGCGGAGGTCGTCCCTTCTTTGTGGTGCGCAAACTCGCTGACAATACCGTGGCGGCTCCGGGCATCGGGCGAAATATTTTCCGCGGCCCAAGCTACTTTAACGTGGACATGAGCCTGGTGAAGCAAACCGGCCTGCCCGGTTTTCTAGGTGAGGCCGCCAACCTCGAGTTGCGGGCAAACTTCTTCAACGTATTCAACAAGCTTAACCTGCAGCCGTTTTCCTTTGGCAGTACACCGACAAAGATCGGCGACTACTGTGCCGGCTGCGCTGGAGCACCAACCGCACAAACGCCAAATGGCGGTGTGTTAACAACTAATCCTAATTTTGGACGCGCTGAGAGAGGACTTGCCGGACGGGTAATCGAATTACAGGCACGGTTTAGCTTCTAGCTTAGGAATCCAGGGTTGGGGCCGACTTTTGCGATCCACGAAATACACCGACTTTTCGCTAAAGACATTTAGTGTGGTCTGTGTCATTTCGTGGATTGTGTTCATTTCGGGTGGTCAGGATTTTGAACGTCGTCGTCCTCATTACCTGGATGGGCTTTACGGTCAGCTTCCAGCTGCTTAAAAATGACGAGTTCACGTTCAGCTTCTTCTTTCCGTTTCAGCCGGGAGAGCGCCATGAACATCTGGTAATGAACACCGGGGTTCCGGGTTTTGAGGGTGGCGGCGTGGTTTAGGACCGGCAACGCTTCTTCGTATCGTTTTAGTTTGACCAGAATCCGTCCGAGGTCGTAGTTGGCGTAGAAGTGCTGATTGTTGATCCCAATCGCGCGACGCAGAAGCTTTTCAGCTTCGAGTGGCCGATCGCGTTCGCCCACGATAAAGCCGAGTTGGGCCAGGGTGTCGACGCTATCGGATCGTATAGCCAGAGACTTCCGCAACTCTGTTTCGGCCAGATCGTAATCCGCTGCTGCTCGAGCTGCGATACCGACGAAGTAGTGGGCCTCAGCGAGTTTCGGGAAGCGTTGCAGACCGCGGCGAAATACTTTCAGCGCTTGATCTGATTGCCCCAGGGTGACGTAGGCAGCGCCGAGCCGGGAGTAATAAGGGAACTTATCCGGATCTTGATCCAAAGCCCGCTGGTAGAAAGCGATGGACGCCTCGGCCCGGCTATTTTTCCGGAGAGCTTCTCCCAGCATGAAGTTGGCCTCGGGGAATACCGGCCTTAATTGGACGGAGCGGTCCCAGAAGTCCGCGGCAGTCTCGTCCTGGCCGCGCGCCCAAGCTACCAGACCAAGGTAGTAAAGGGGTTCTGCTGAGCTGGGCGAAAGCGACGAAGCGGTTTCAAGTGCAGTTGATGCCTCGTCGTATTGGGTCAGGTTGTAAGCTGCAAGACCGAGATTGTATCGAAGCTGATAGCTATCCAGGCCCAGCCCGCGCGCCTGTTGCAGGAGGGAAAGGCCCTTTGCGTAGTCTCCCCGAGCGGCCAGCTGTAGGCCCAGATTCAGCGTTGCCTGAGGATGGTTGGGTACTTTTCCGAGGACGGTTTCAAATGCGCGAACCGCCTGGTCAGAACGGCCGGTACGCGCCAGCAACACTCCCAGGTTAGCCAGCGGCGAGACCATGTTCGGATTGAGCCGGAGTGCCTGGCGGTACTCTCGTTCGGCTTCGGCGAACTTTCCCCGCTGGTCGAGAATTGTTCCCAGCAAATTGTGCGCATCCGGGTTACGCGGCGACGACGAGATCACTCGCCTGAGAATTGGTTCCGCTCGGTCTGGTTGGTTGAGCTGCAGGAGCCGGGCTGCTTCCTGTAGTTGGGAAAGAA
>DATKIS010000395.1:0-2206 GCA_035543975.1 Pyrinomonadaceae bacterium | reverse complement strand
GGCTGCCTCTTTCGCAGCACGCAAGCTAAAGCTTGGACTCTAAACGCCCGAAACCGGTGTTCAGAGTACAGCCTTTAGGCTGCCTCTTGCGCAGCACGCAAGCTAAAGCTTGGACTCTAAACGCCCGCAACCGGTGTTCAGAGTACAGCCTTTAGGCCGCCTCTTGCGCAGCACGCCAACAATGGAAAACTTAAACCTTAAAACCTGGCTACTGTGCGCTCTAATTATCGGGCTCGGCATTAGCCCTCCTGCGTCCGCCCAGCATGGCGGGAAGGCTGAAGGCTTGCGCGTGCGTTTCGCGCGGGGCAGCACGTCTGCCACCTTCAAAGATAAAGTGCGGGGGTCGCTGGAGATTGAATATGAACTCGAAGCCCTGGCAGGTCAGGAGTTGCTCGTACGCGTGTTATCCAGTCCAGCAGGTTCGGCAGCAGTAAACGTTTTCGGACCCGGCGCCAGGAAACTAGCGATGAGCTGTTTGGAAGCGGAGTTACCTGAGGCGAAGGCGTTAGCCCTTCCCACCGCTTCCCACTGTTTCAACGATAGCCCTCAAAGACTTGTGCGCGAGGGAAAGACCTGGTCCGCGACCTTGCCCGAATCCGGCAACTATATGATCTCGGTGTTTAAGCCCCAGGGCGACTCCGGCGTGACGACCTACACGCTTCTAATCGCAGTCGTCCCCACCGAAAAGAATTCATCGGTAGCGGCGGCGGATACTGCTTCCCTGGAAGCCGCCATGCGCAAGTTGATAACCAGCCTGATGAAAAAAGACGTGACCACCTTCCTCTCGATGTTTTCACGCTCCCGGTTCTTCTTTGCCAACAATCCAATGAACGAATACCGCATGGCAGTTCCCTACTCTGACCTGTCAGAAAACCTGCGACAGAAGGGAGACTGGTACTGCACCTACCTCGAACGCTGCGATGACCTTGACGCTTTCGTCGACCATATCAACGACGGCGAGATGTGGTCCCGCGTCGGCGGCGCGAAGTTCGTTCCTCCCGGTTCTGATGCCGAAAGCCTCACCTATGTGAAGTGGCGAAAAGAGAACGGCAAGTGGGTGATTGACGAAATTTCCTATCCTCAAGCCTGACCAGCGACAACCCTTTGGAGTGCGGCGGCTCGACGCCGCTTTTAGTCTCGGGGGGCTCGACGCCCGTGCTCTGAGAGAACTCAATCCGAACCGTCGTCGCGTCAAGCCGCGACTGACCAAAGCGGCGTCAAGCCGCCGCACTCCAAAGTTGAGCCGCCTCACTTCAAACCAACCGCAAGTTTTCCAGTCCGCGGTCGTTCATGTGGGCGAGACGAGACGAATTCTTTGGTGAGGAGTAGGCGGGAGGCGGATCGATAGTCGGTTCGTAACAATAGATCAAGAGCGGGGCAAGCCCGCCTTCCCGACCCTGAACTGCTCAAGCTCGACGAGTTGAGCGCTGCTTGAAAGGCTCTCAGCCAAGTATTAAGTAAGACGTTCGAGCAGCTTGGGGTTGGGAAGGTGGGCCTGCCCCCGCTCCTTTTGTCTCACCCGCCCCCGAAACTATTGGAGCTTAAGCGTCTTCAATAGAGCATACGCTCCCCTGCGAGACCTGAACCAAAAGCAGATTTGCTTTACACTGTTTTCAAATGGACGCCCCATCTCAGCCTCTGCCC
The DNA here is from genome assembly GCA_035543975.1 of Pyrinomonadaceae bacterium. GTDB lineage: Bacteria > Acidobacteriota > Blastocatellia > Pyrinomonadales > Pyrinomonadaceae > PSRF01. The sequence continues at coordinate 562 of DATKIS010000395.1, read as the reverse complement.
TACGACGCACTCCTGTTGGTTTCCTTCGGCGGGCCCGAGGGAATGACCGAGGTCATCCCTTTTTTGGAAAACGTTCTAAGAGGTCGCAACGTACCTCGCGAGCGAATGCTCGCCGTGGCCAGTCACTACGACTTGTTTGGCGGCGTCAGCCCCATCAACGGAGAGAACCGCAAGCTGATCGCAGCGCTCAAGGACAAACTTGAGACGAACGGTTTGGACCTGCCCATCTATTTCGGCAATCGCAATTGGCACCCGATGCTCGCCGACACCGTCAGGCAAATGCTTGATGATGGGGTAAGGAATGCGCTGGCTTTCGTTACCTCAGCCTACAGTTCCTATTCAGGTTGCCGGCAGTATCTGGAAGACATCGGTCGGGCGCGCGCATCTGTTGGGGCAAATGCTCCGCGAATAGAAAAGCTACGGGCCTTCTATAACCATCCAGGCTTTATCGCTGCCAACGCCGCGAATGTGAGGACGGCGTTGGCCCAGATTCCCGAAGAACGACGTAACGCCGCGCACCTGGTGTTTACCGCGCACAGCATTCCGGAGACGATGGCCCGAA
>DATKIS010000394.1:0-6993 GCA_035543975.1 Pyrinomonadaceae bacterium | reverse complement strand
GGTTAGTACCCTTTTCTGGCTGAACATTGCTTTTAGTGCAGCGATCACGTTAGCAACGATTGCGACGGCGCCACTCCTGGCTTGGTTTTACGGTGATTCCCGGCTCACCTGGATTACGGTGGGTTACGCCATCTCCATCATCCTTACCGGCCTCAATATTCAGCACGAGGCGATTCTTAGCAGGCAGATGCGCTTCACCACTCTGGCGATCGTTGATATCAGTTCGCTCCTGGCCGGGCTTATCGCGGCGTTGGTTGGGGCTTGGTACGGAGCAGGGTATTGGGCTTTGGTGCTGAGTCAGGGCGTATCGGCCTTTGTAAGGGTAGTTGTAACTTGGACAGCTTGTCGGTGGCGTCCCGGGCTCCCGGTACGCGGTTCAGGAGTACGTTCAATACTCTCGTACGGAGGCAACCTGACTGGGTTTAATCTCATTAATTTCTTCTCGCGCAATTTAGATAACGCGCTGATCGGCAGGTATTGGGGTTCGTATCAGCTAGGGTTGTACGCCAAGGCCTATCAGATGCTACTGCTCCCGATGGAACAGATTAACGCTCCCATTGCCGCCGTCGCTGTACCCGCACTGAGTAGGTTGGCGGAATCGCCGGAGCGGTACCGGAAAGCGTACTTAAGCATTCTTGAGAAGATCGCGATGATTACCATGCCCGGGATTGCTCTCATGATCGCGACCTCAGACTGGTTGGTCCTGTTACTCCTGGGTCCGCAATGGCGCGATGCCGGGACCATTTTCATGTTGCTGGGCTTGGCCGCGATCATCCAACCAGTGACGAGGACTGCTTTGTGGTTGTTTACGACACAAAGTCGAACTCGCGAATTATTCAAGTGGGGGGCCATGGGAGGCGGAATCGCAGTGATTGCCATTATTGCGGGTTTGCCCTGGGGGGCAACGGGAGTTGCGGCGTCATATGCGGCTGCAGATCTCTGCATTAGTACGCCTCTCCTATTTTGGTATGTGGGCCGTAGAGGTCCGGTGAAGACTGGTGATTTCTATCGAACAATTGCACCTTCAATCTGTGCTGCTGGCTGCACTTTAGCCATGTTGTTTGTCTTGCGGCAATGGTTGGAGGTCTTTCCCTTATTAGTTCGGTTGTTATCCGCCTCCGGCATAACCCTAACAGTGTCACTTCTTGTTTTTCGGGTGCTGCCGGCGGGCCGCCTCGCCTTGAAGAGTTTCACTGAAACGCTCGTGTTGATTAAGAACCGAAAGAATGAATCGATTGTGTAACTATTCGAATGAGTTTCTGAAGGCGCATGACACACAATGAATTGGAGGGTTTTCCAATCTCTTATCGAAGCGACATTATCATGAGTCCGAGCCAGAGAATGATGGACGTGGCAAATAGCACCAAGCTTCCACCGCTTTCCAAAATTGTACGACTGTATCTTCGCAGCGGATTGCGCGGAGCCACTCGCATAACTTATCTAATGGCGCGGCATCTCGAGTCTTTGCAGCATATACCACTGCAGATACCAGGTTGGTCTCCCGTTCATATCGACCTGCGACTTGCCGATTCGCATAACATCTTGATGAACTCCCCCTACAAAGGGCCATGGCGTGAGTTGGATGAAATTTCCATCATGCAACGTTTTGTTCGCAAGGGAGACGTGGCCTTCGACATTGGCGCAAATATCGGGTTGCATTCGATCTTGTTATCCAGCTTGGTGGGTCCTCAAGGCAAACTATGTGTTTTTGAACCAAACACCGAGCTATTGCCAGCGCTGAGACATACAGTCGGACAACTGGCGAACGCGACTCTCTATCCTATTGCGCTTTCTAATCAAGACCGCACTTCTTCTCTCTTTGTTCCTTCGGACCATTCGACAGCGAGCCTTGCGGATTGGACCGTTTCTTCTCCAGTTTTTAGCGGCGACGGCCCCTCGCATGTGGTGACCTGCGCTGAGCGCCAGACTGATAACCTGATTGAAGAACAGACACTGCCCACTCCGGATTTCATTAAGTGCGATGTTGAAGGGGCCGAGTTGTTGGTGTTCCAGGGTGCACGCAAGACTCTGAACCGGGTGGATGCTCCTATAATTCTCTTTGAAGCGAACGAGTGTGCCTCGCGAGCTTTCCACGTGGATGCTTCGGCTGCGAAAGAGTTCCTCGCCGCCTTGGACGCACCAAGTTATTGCTTTTTCTTGATTACCAAAGAAGGCAGACTGGAACGACTGCAGACAGTAGATTCGAACTTTTTCAATATGCTTGCAATTCCGGCTTCCAAGGTTTCCAACTGGCCGGAGTTATCGAAACTCTAAACGCACCTTAGCTGAGTCGGCGGAAGGCTCATTAACCTCCTGCCGCACTTGAACCGGACGCATTTCAGAATCGGGATGAAATAGGATGACCCTAATCGCAGGAGCTTTCAGCCGCAAGAATCGGCCGATACCCGAGTCAGTCTGTGAAAGCCTGAGGCAGTCAGTCTCACGACACAGCGACGACCAAGTTCAACTTTTCCGGGACCAACGCAGCTATTTTGTGAAGGTGGACATCGGTGCCTTCGTGGAGTTGGGTTGGCATCATGAACTCGATGGCGCCCTTTCGCTGGTGACCGGAGAGCCCTTGCTTTCGGCTGGCACCGATGCGGGTTCTCGGAACCGGAAGCAGGACTTGGAATTGATTCATGAAGGATTGAGTCGAGAGGATTATGAGACCCTACAGGGGGCCAACGGAACGTTTTGCATTGTCAATTATCAACCCGGGCCGGGAACACTCCATTTGGTTGCGGACAAGCTGGGGATCCGCCCCTTGTATTATTGGATTGACGAGGACTACGTTGTCTTCGCAAGTGCGCTCCGAGTCCTTGAAGCGACTCCTGAGATCCCCAGGAAAATGGATGTACGAGCGGTAACTGAAATGGTGGCCTTGGGCTACCCACTTAGCAATCGAACGCCCTATGCAGGTATTTCTCTCCTCCATGCCGCCGAAGTTCTTCGGGTCAATGGAAGCGAGGTTACGAGTCGGAAATATTGGCGTTGGGATAATATTCAAACGTCAGTTGAACCGGTAGAGAGATTGGCGCAGCAGCTTCATACACGTTTTGAAGAGGCGGTTGGGCGCAGGAACAGAGAAGATACGACCGTCGCCGCGTACCTGAGCGGGGGCCTTGACTCCAGATGCGTAGTCGCCGGTCTCCAAGCGCAGAACGTTCGCGTGCACACGTTCAACTTCGCCCGTCCAGGCACCCAGGATCAACTCTTCGGTCTGGAGTTTGCCCATCTGACAGAAGCCATACATGAAGAAGTACCCAAGCAAGCCGGCGACTTGGTACCTGACTATTCGTCGTTAATGGCTCAGTCGTGGAACGCTTCAAGACATCGCCGAGTCCATCCGGCGGAGCGTCCGCAGCTGGTTTGGAGCGGTGAAGGCGGGAGCGTTGCCCTGGGCCACGTCCACTTGAATCAGAGCATCGTCGACTCGATGCGTGCCGGCCGCATTAACGGGGCAATAAACGAATTTGTGGAGCGCGAATACGTTTACGTTTCGCCAAAACTGTTTCGGCCTAAGGTCGGGGAAGAACTCGCTGGAGTTGTCACAAAGGGAATTCGTGAGGAGTTGGCCGGCTTTCGTTCTCAGGATCCGGCGCGTAACTTCTATTTGTTTCTGATGCTAAATGACCAGCGGCGTAAACTGGCCAGTCACTTCGAAAATATCGACCAGCACAGATTAGAACTACAGTTGCCATTCTTTGACAGCCATTTCCTGGCTGCGATCATTGCGATTCCGATTGACTCATGTCTGCGACACGGTCTCTACCTCAAATGGCTGGGCCATTTCGACAGTTCGGTGACATCCATTCCGTGGCAGGCCTACCCGGGTCACGAACCATGTCCCCTACCCATTCCCCAAGGACTTGCCTATCAATGGGCGGCTAATTATCAAACTGCCGAACGTGCCTCGCAGAAGGATTTGGTTAACAAACAGGCTTCAGCCCTCCTTGATCCGACCGACTTTCCTAACCAACTTCTTAGCAAGAGGAACTTGCGAATGGCTACCTGGCTTCATACCCTGGGATGGCGCGATTATGAGCACGTCATAAAGGCCGCACAAACTTACCGGACTTATTGGAAGGCATGTGCCGGCGAGTATGTTCTCCCATGAAGCCTGTTAGTCACCTAAAGCAGTTTAATCGTCGCATCGGTCTTCTTTGCGGGGGGGGCCTCCTGTTGGCCACCGTCTGGCCCGCGACTCAGTCGGCTTGGACCACACCTTCTTTGTCTCCAACCAAGGAATCTCAAAGCGCGCGTCAAAGCATACGGACGGACCGAGCGGTCTATCGGGAACCGGCTCGGCCGGCTTTACCTCGGGCGGGAGGCAAATTCAATGACCCAGTGTTTGGGACCGAAATCATGCGGGCAACAGACGAAACTGATGGACCGGCTCCCGGCCTGGGCACATACTATTCGCACTGGCCCACCTTCAACTGCACCAACACGAAACTGCTAATTCGTCGGGGAGTCACTGGCGAAGCCATTCTCAAGGATTTCAACCCGGTGACGTTTCAAATTGGAAAGTCCAGAACCCTGCCTAATTCGCTCGAGGGAGGAGGCGGCCCAAATTGGGAAAGTTCCATCTGGTCGAACATCCATCCGAATATCATCTACACCTTCTCGGGTTACTATTATGGGGGGATGAAGTTTTACTCTTTCGATATTTCGACCAACGCCTTCACGTTGATTAAGGATTTCGGTTTTCTGTCTGAAGGGAATGACTATCTCAAGCAGATGTACATGAGCGCTGATGAAGATGTTTTTTCCTGGCTGCATGTCCGGGCGGGTTTTAATGACGGTGAGCCAATATTCTATTTAGTTTACAAGCGTTCCAGCGATAAGGTTCTCTTCCATAACTCCTCCCGGATTTACAAGGGTGGGGTTAATGAGGTTCACGTAGATAAATCCGGAAAATGGCTTCACATTGTAATTCCAACGGCGCAGGCTGACGGAACGGGAACCAGGTTTCTTAATTTGCGAACGGGACAGTATCAGGCGCTGACGAAAGCTACCGACCACATTCCGGGCCACGGAGATCTGGGAACCGGCACGATTGTGGGCTTTGATAACTACGAAAACGGTATTTCATTGCGTCGGATTGAGTCAGCCCATGTTTTCAAAGACATTTTCCTTTTCCGGAATGAAGCGGGAACCTCAGACTGGACTAACGACTTTCATGGGTCGATGTTGGCAGACAATGAAGACTGGATCACAATTGGATCCTATCGGGAGCCATCCAGCAATATGCCCAACACCGGGGTCTTTAGGGACGAAATATTTCAAGTGGCACTGGATGGCAGCCAGCGGGTCCGCCGCATTTGCCACACCCGCTCTTATGTAGATAACAAGTCTGATTCAACTAATTATTGGGCAACGCCAAAACCAACAGTCTCTAAGGATGGGCGCTTTATCGCCTTTACCTCAAACTGGGAGAACAGTGGGCGTTACGATCTGTTTATCGCCAGGATTGACCCGGCTCCGCGCCTCTCACTGAAGTCGGCGGCAGGCACCGTCGAATCGCCTCAAAATCTGAGTCGACAGAGGCGCGCGATCAAGCCGCATCAATAGGGATCGGTCATCATCTCGATACATGCTCAAGAAGCTCAAACAGACGACACTGAGCACACTCAAGACCTCCGGAGTGTTCAGGCTAGTTGAGAACAGTCGGTGGCGCCAGCGGCGTCTTTTGATTCTCGCCTATCACGGTATCTCCCTCGACGATGAGCATCAATGGGATCCCTCGCTTTACATAACTCCCGACACATTCAGGCGCAGGATGCAGTTACTAAGAGACTCGAACTGTAACGTGCTGCCCCTGGGCGCAGCGATTCGATCTTTGTACGCTGAAGATTTGCCTGACAGATGCGTGGCGCTGACCTTTGACGATGGCAACTACGATTTCTACAAAGAAGCCCAGCCAATACTCCGAGAGTTTGGTTTCCCGGTGACGGTATATTTGACTACCTTTTATTCCCATTATCCTAAACCGGTATTCGATGTCATCTGTTCCTATCTGCTCTGGAAAGGTCGAAAAGAGCCTCTCGATCTGCGTGGGGTTACTGGACAGGACATGTCCGTTGATCTATCTAACGACCGGGTGCGGGCCAGCACACTACTTTCGCTACGGAAGTTTGCCCAAGATCAGGGATTCTCGGCCGAAGAGAAGAATTCCATGGCCGCATCGATAGCCTCGACATTGAAAATAGATTATGAGGAGTTGTGTGCTCAGCGACTTCTCCACATCCTGTCTCCCGACGAGGTGAAATTGCTGGCAGCAGAAGGAGTGGATATTCAACTTCACACGCACCGGCACCGAGTACCAGCAGACCGTTCACTTTTTCAACGTGAGATTGACGATAACCGAAATAGCATCCAGGCGATGACCGGCTTGGTTCCTTCACACTTTTGCTATCCGAGCGGAGTTTACAACAAGACATTTCTGCCGTGGCTCGAAGAAGCGGGCATCGTCTCGGCGACGACCTGCGAGGTTGGTTTCGCCTCACCACAGTCTCAGCCTCTTATGCTCCCCAGACTGCTCGATACCGGTGGATTATCTGACATTGAATTTGAAGGTTGGCTAACAGGCGTTTCGACAGTGCTGCCTCGCAGGAAAGAGGTAAAAGCGTGAGCTCCCCGCCAAAAGTCAGCATTGTTATGCCTGCGTACAATGTTTCCACTTACATTGGCGAAACACTTGACTCTGTTTTCGCTCAGACCTGGACCGACTACGAAGTAATTGTAGTTAACGACGGATCGCCCGATACCGTAGAGCTTGAGCGTGCGCTCGGTCCTTACCGACCCCGAATTCGTTATATTAAACAGAACAACCTGGGAGCAGGCGCCGCGCGAAATGAAGGACTACGTGCAGCTCAGGGGGAGTTCATAGCTTTTCTCGACGCGGACGATTTATGGTTCCCGAACTACCTCGAGGAACAGCTTAGGTTTATTCGCGAGAATGACTACGACTTGGTTTGCGCGGATGCGATG
>DATKIS010000393.1:0-3538 GCA_035543975.1 Pyrinomonadaceae bacterium | reverse complement strand
CCTTACCGCAAGGTGCGGCGGCAAGCCGCAGGCGTAGCTTAATGATCAAGCCCATTAGCTCTCTCCTGGGAAAACTCAAACTCACTTTGAAGCAGTCGATTTCCCGCTCTCTACTGGGAAAACTCAAACTCACTTGCAGCCCTCGATCTCCGGCGGCGGCACGCCGCAGGCGTAGCTTGAATGATCAAGCGCATCAGTTCTCCACCATTGGGAAAACTTCAAACTCACTTCAAACACTGGGAAAACTCAAACTCAATTGAGGCTCTCGATCTCCGGCGGCGGCAAGCCGCAGGGGTAGATGGATTGATGAAGCCATCAGATCCTCCTTCCACACTCTCAGAGAATACGAAAAAGGGCGAGTCCTAATACCGGACTCGCCCCCGTCTAAGGGTGAACTACTGCTCTACTTCTTACTGCCAGCTTTCTGCCTTCTGCTTAGTGCTTTCTGCTTTCTACTTTCTGCCTACTGCTTATGAAGTCTGGCCTCCTGATTCCTAAGTCCGCGGCGGGAAGACTCCTTGCAGTGCAATGCAGAAATAAAACGTCAGGTAGGGCATCATATTGTTGTGCGGTTGATCGCCGCCCGCCGGCGTCAGCCCACTTGGGCTAAACTGTGTCAACGCGCCCGGCGCAGCGTAGGCTACGATGCCCCCGACGCCGTTAGCTGGTAACTGTCCGGCTGGCAAACGCTCTGTAGCGTCAGATTTCGATGCGTTCAGCGAGTGACTGTGCGCCGGAATCTCCGACTCCAGCAGGGTTACAGTCTCCGAACCTCCAGTCTCACCGAGGTCGTGCAAGGAAAGGCCAGGCCCCTGACCAGGGTGCATCGGCGCACGGCCCTGCAGGTCGGGCAGGGCAAAGGTTGATTTACCGTCGCCCCCGTAAGTTGTTCCCAACAACGAGAACAAAGCCGTGTTTTGTGACAAGGGCATTAACTGCCCATCACACCAAGCCCAACCCTTCGGGGCAAAGTTGAATGGAAAGATTCTGATTTCAGCGACAAATGGATCAGCCATGACAAGTCTCCTTAGTCTCCAATAAAAGTCGAATGTGCCTCCCGCTCATCGAGGACAGAATCATGTTGGCGAGGGGAAAATCCCAAACAGCGAAATGATAAAATCAACACACAGGTAAGGCTGAAAGTTCGTATGTGGCTGACTTCCCCCGACCGGAGAGATGGAGGCCGCGTTCAGCGCTCCCACAGGTGCGTCCGTCCCGAAAGGCAACGTATTCACATCTGCAGGCGCCGCCAGCACGGAGCCGGTTGGCGGGGCCAAGCTCGCGGTGTCCCCTGAACAAAGTGCCGCGTGGCTGTGCGCCGGAATCTGATTCACCGTCAGCGTGACCTCTTCGACTCCACCTGTTTCCGCCAGAATGAAGCCATTGCCCTGATGAATCGGGAGCCGTCCTCGCAAGTCAGGCAAGGCGAAAGTTGATTGCCCGTCGCCGCCGTAGGTCGTGCCTATGAGTTGAAACAAGGTTTCGTTTTCCGAAATGGGCAGCAATTGCCCTTCGCAAAACATCCATCCGGCGGGCGCGAAGTTGCCCGCAAACATGCGGATTTCTCCAACGTAGGGTTGTGCCATGAGTGTTTCTCCTTTAGTTCGGCGACGGGAAGATGCCCTGAAGTGCAATGCAAAAACTTAACGTCAAAAAGGGCTGCATATTTAAGTGTGCCTGTGAGCCCCCGGTGTTCCCCACCATGTTCGGAGCCATGGCCTCCAGGTTGCTCGCTGCAGAGTACAAGTTTGACTGCACCGACTGGGCGAGGGTTACCGTAGCGTTGTTGTTGCTGGTGGTCGCAGGAATGTTCACCGCGTTCCAGGCGTGCACGTGTTCCGGTAATTCGCCGATGCTCAGCGTATGCGCCTGCTCACCGCCCTTTTCACCCAGCGTGTGGCCACTGCCAACATGAATCGGCGTGCGACCTCGTAAATCGGGCAACGCAAAGTTTACGCGTCCGTCACCGCCGAAGGTCGTGCCCAACAAACTGAAGAGCGCCTGGTTTTGATTAATGGGCAGCAACTGGCCGTTGCACAACGCCCAACCTTTGGGTGCGAACACGAAACTCATGATTCTGATTTCAGAAAGAAATGGTTCTGCCATGATTTTTACTCCCTGGAGTAAGTTGTGAATCTCAAGTTATCCGATTCGGTCTCCCAGTATGCCGAGAGAAGTGGTCAGATCTGCCGCGCTGCTGATCAGGTCAGCAACGTCCGTCGCAAGTGACTCAGAAGACTAAAAACTGCTTATGCCCGTGAACTGCCGGCGCTGGCCCGCCTTGTTAGATCCCTGCCTTGTGATGAAAGGAAAGCGCCGTCTTGAAGCTTGAAGAACGGTTGAAATCTGAAGCGCGGGGATTCTAATCGCAACTAGAAAAATTTACAAGCAAGATTTTTTGCATGACACTCATGTGGCCTAGACAGGCAAGAGCTCTCGCATTCTAGCCTCTAGAAAGTTCAGAAGTTTTGTATCCAACGCTAAGAGAATGCAAGGGGCTTTGTATTGCGGCCTCAAAAACATGCAAGCGTTTTTGCATGCCCACCTGTTCCGCATGGATTATGCAAGACTCTTTGCATAGGTATCGCTTTGGGCAGGAAGAGATGCCAGAGTCTTTGCATCGGTGTTGCCTTGGAATGCGTTTAACCTGTTATCACACTCCAAGGAGCCGCTCGGCACAGGACGGGTTGGTATCACCCGCGGTACCCGTCGGCCGTCGCATTTTCAAGTAGCACTTTTCGGCAAACTGAAATACACTGTCGCCCGCGCAGGCTTCTGGGGAAAGCCTGTTCCCACCTCAGCTAAGATTTATAATTTGCTCACTAAAACATTTTGAGGAGATAAGAGTGATGTCTATCGCCCGACGCAGTTTTTTGAAGTCCGCCACCATGACCACGCTTTCGGCTGGCCTTGCTCTTAGCAGCGCGCATTTGATCTTTGGCCAACAGGGCAAAAAGGGAACTGCCCGGAAGCTCGTAGAGGGAGCCGGTGCAGGCGCAGTGGGCGACTTCCCGGTTCCGATCGAAGCTGAGCAGGATGCGCTCTTCTCTTTCAGGGCTTCGACCTTTCGCCCCTATGTAGGCGACATCTTCCAGATTCCCAATTCGCGAGGCGAGATGATTGAGCTCAAACTCACGCGCGTCTCAGAGTATGCAATCAAATCGGCCACGAAAATTGCCACCAGGAAAGCGCGACAGCCAGAGTCGTTCTCTTTAAGGTTCACTGCGACCGAGCAATTGCCGCCATTTTCTTCCATCCACAAGATAAGTCATCCAGCACTGGGCGAGTTTGATCTTTTTCTGAAGAGTCATGAAACCGATGGTGGAACGGTTACTTACGAGGCTGTCTTCAATCACATTCAATAGAGCAGACTGGCACTAGGCACGAGGCAGCGCGCTACGAAGTTCAACTCGCGTAGCGCGCTTTTTCTGCCTTCGGCCTACTCTTCTAACTGGTCTATACTTACAGCCAATGACCAAAGAGGCTGCCCACATCAATGTAACTCTCAGACCAGTAACCCGAGCGGATGACGAATTCC
>DATKIS010000392.1:0-6156 GCA_035543975.1 Pyrinomonadaceae bacterium | reverse complement strand
TGGACCATGATCCCTTGCTCTTCAAGCAGGCTGATCGCGGTTTCGATTTGCGTGTACTGCGACTTGATCGGCAAAGCGACAAACACCTCGTCAATCACATCATGGGCAATAATTGTGGGCAGGTCGTCAACCGTCCCGAGACGGGGAACGCCCTTCAGGCCGTGGCCGTTGAAGTTTGTTTCGTCGTCAACATAGCCGATGATTCGATAGCCCAAGTCACTTCGTTCTCTTACTTCGTTGGCAAACCAACGCGCTCGAGGACCTCCGCCTACAATCAACAGGGTCTTGATATTGTGACCACGCAGGCGCAGGCGTCGCAGGTTGAGCCGCAACAGCACTCGCATCGTCACGATCAGGACAAACCCAATCAGTCCAACACAGGTCGCGGTCCAGAAGGTGATGGACTGCCAGTGGCCAATCTGGGCCACCATCAACAACATCAAGGAAGCCAGGAACACCGCCCGAGCAATCTCCCTGACTTCTTCAGCGAACCTGCTGAGACGATGTGAGCGATAGATGCCCTGCAGATTGAAAACTATGTACCAAACAAGAAGCATGCCCGCGCCGAGCAGTGCATTGGCAACCTTCACGCGAGTCGACAGAAAATCGATAGCGTATTCGGATACTGGCGTCTGCGAAGCATAGTTAAGGACAATCGCAAGGCTCAGCGCGCACAGCATTAGCAGCAGGTCGCTGACCTTCAAAAAGAGATTCGCGAGTTGTCCGTATCGAGCAATCATAGAAAGAAGTTCGTAGTTTCAGATCCGACTCAAGGTAATAAGACGTTAGCGAATCAGCGGATTTAGGAAGGTAGCCAAACTGGCAATCCTCACGTAGCGTTCGAGTTTGGCGATTCTGTTACGCGGCACCATGATCATGTCTCCTGGCTGCAACGTCAGATCGTTTTCCAGATCGCTGGTGCGCGTCAGTGACTTAAAGTTCAGCACCCGGACTTCGGCGGTGTCAGCATTGAGCTTTCGAAACACGAGAATCTGCGACGACTTGGCGCTATCCTTGAAGCCTCCGGCCATCAAAACCGCCTGGATCGCAGTTAACTTCTCCCGCATTTCAAGCCTGCCCGGCGTCACCACCTCGCCGGCCACCTGCACATAGGGCTTTTGAAACTCTTTCAGAATTACGGTGATCTCAGGGGATTCCAGTCGGGTTTTCACCTGCGTCAGAATCAGATTGCGAACCTGCGTCAGGTCGCGACCAGCAACTTTGACGTCGCCGCCTATCTGCAGCGATACGTAGCCATCGGGCTGGACCGTGACCGTCTGATTAAACTCGGGCGTGTAGCGATATTGAATGTCCAGAACGTCGCCCGGGTTCAGCGTGTAGCGAAGGTCGTTACCAAACGTACCCAGCTTCGGAATTTGTGGTTGCGCCGTTTGCTTTTGGGCACTCACCGCCAAAGTCAGCGCGAATGTCAGCAGCGCGATTGCGCCAAGTCTTCTTATGAACACGATATGTCCTCTATTACAGCCGGCGGTAAAGCCAGTCAGGCACTGGATATGGTCTTTGGTTCAGAACAAACCCGAGGAACTCGCCTCCGGCATTCTTTAGGAGTTCCTGGCAATGTTGAATCTGAGTGCGCCGCGTTTGAGCAGCCTTCACCACGAGAGCAATCCCATCAATTATCGGGGCCAGGGTTATTGCTTCCGACGAAACCGAAGGTGAAGGACAATCAATGAGCACGTAATCAAAGTTCCAGCGCAGCGCATCAAGACAGGCTTTGCGATACTCAGAACTCGAGTCCCAATCGCTTGCCCCTCCCAAACCTCTCGCCGCCAGCACATGAGCGGAAGATTCCACCACCGACAGCGTAAGCAGATTGTCTATTTCAGTTTCTTCGCAGTGGTTGGCAATGTGCTTCGGGTCAGCCAGATTCAGATTCCCCAGGACCTCAGCATCCACGAGCAATACGCGTTTTTGAGTTTGAGCGGCCAACTCCTTCGCCATGACGTTCGTCACGTAGCTCACGCCCTCACCCCGGGTGGCGGAGGTGAAAGCCACTACGCGATTACGCAGTTTTCCCGGGCCATCGACGGCCTGGAAGACGGTTCGGATTAGTTCAAGATAGAATCCCACTTTGATTAAGTTCCCACTGAGATCAAGATTTGGATTGCGTCTTAGTCAGGCAACCACTCAAATTGCGGTTCGCTGACTTTTGGCTGAGATAGTCTGGGCTGAGCAGCTTCCGCGCGCTCTTCTGTTACCACCAAGGGGCGCGGCCGCCGGCCGTTTTTGGGTACCGAAACCAGGACCCTCTTTCCAGTTAAGGCTTCGAGCTCGCGGGGAATTATGACCGTATCGCGCATGAGTTCCACGACAAATACGCTGCCGGCACTAAGTAACAGGCCAAGCACAACTCCCAATGCCAGATTTAGTGGCCGGTTGGGCCGGGCTGGAAGCTGCGGTTGCGCCGGGGCTTCTGCGACCGAGACGTTGGTAATCTTGTTTTCGTCAAGCTCGTCAGTGATACGCGCTTCTTCTTCCTTCTGCTTATAAAGTTGGTAGCTATCTTCACTCTGCTTAACTTTGCGATTCAGATCCTCGTACGCCGCCGTGCTGCCCTCGAGACGTGAAAGCTGTGCTTCGTATTGCGCCACTTGTCCCAGCAGCATTTCCTGCCGCCCCTCAGCTCCAGCAAGGTCGACTCGACCACGAGCCAACTCCGTTTCCAACGTCTGGCTCAAAGGATTCAGACCGGTAGATTGCTCGGTGGCTGTTTCAGTGGAGGCCTTTTCCAGGGCCGCGCGCGTGGTTCTAATTTGCTGGTCAACTTCCTTTACCAATCGGTCGTCGGGGCGAAACTTGGTCAAAAGCTGGGTGCGCTTGTTCTGCAGCTCCACCATTAGGGTATTGAGGCGCTCAGCTGAATACTGGTTTGGCAAGGACCGGCTTTGCATTACGATTCGCGGCTGGAGACTCTTTAGCTGTTGCTCGACTTTGGCGATGCGGTCGCTGACTTCCCTGACATAGGCCTTGGTCTCCATCAACCTGGACTTGGCTTCCGCTAGTTTCAGAACAGTCTGTTCCTTTTGCTGCGTCAGCGAAATCACATTCATTGATTGCTGAAAGTTCGAACGTTCCTTTTCGGCACTTTGCAACTCGCCTTCATATTCAGCCGCCTTCGTCTTGAAGAAGTCGTAAGTACCGGGAGGTCTGTGCAGTTTCAGATGTTTCTCGAGGTAAAGGTCCTGAACCTTGCGCAGTACCGCCACAGCCATTTCAGGCGAACTGGAGGCGTATTTCACGTCAATGATGTTCGCCTTCTTAACTGGCGTGATTACCAGATCTTTCGCCAGGCGTCGCGTGGCTTCTTCGACTTGAGCACCCTGACTGCGATTCGGCTCCTTGATTCCCAGGCGCACCAGGAGGGACGAGTCGGCCTTGTATAACCCGCACTCGGTGACTACCTGTTTCAGCAGATCCTCGGAAGTCAGCAGTTCAATCTCGGAATTTATCTGGTTCTCTGAGACTTCATTTACGAAGGGCGTTCCACCTGATCCAGTCGTACGTTCGGGTGTAATGGGCACATCCGAACGCGTATTCTTGACCAAAATCTTCATGCGCGATTCGTATTCGTTAGGCGTGAGAAAGGCCAACACGCCAGAACCAAGGGCAACTGTCAAAAACGTCGCGCAGATTAGTAGCTTATGACGAAAAATCACACTGGCTACATCGCGGACGGAGACCTTTGCTTCTTCCGATTTGCTGGGGCTATCGCTTTTCATAAACAATGTCTGCTCATCAGTTAAAGGGGCAATCACGGCCCTATTCCGCTTTTTCTGGAAGTCTTCACCTTGATCCCGAGTGAACCCAATTTTTGGTAGGGATGAAGGAAAACGGAAGATCTATTTGTAGGAAATTGCAGAACCTGACAAACTGCTGGCTGCTCAGTGAACCCCCTAAACGCTCGTTCAACTTGATTATCCTGACTACGCAAAACAACCAATGACGACAACGTCCCAAAGATCGACAGCCTTAGCTTCGACGGCTGAGATACGCGCCTGTTTCCCGGCGCTGGAGCGCACCATAAATCAGCAGGCCGTTGCTTATTTTGATGGACCTGGCGGAACACAGGTCCCTCGCCAGGTGGCAGAAGCGATGACCGACTATCTCTACCACCACAACGCGAATACCCACTGGGCTTATCCGACCAGCGCAGAGACCGACGCTGCCCTGTTGAATGCGCGGCATGCCTGCGCCGACTTCTTAAACGCATCACCCGCGGAAATTGCGTTTGGCGCCAACATGACTACGCTTACGTTTCACCTGGCACGCACGCTGGGGGCACAATTCGGGACTGGTGATGAGGTCGTGGTCACGGAGCTCGACCATCACGCGAATATTGCCCCCTGGCACAGGCTCACCGTAGAGCGCGGCATAAACGTGAAAACGGTGCGGATGGTCCCGGAAACGGGGCAATTGGATTGGAATAGCTTTGAGCAGGCGATAAATAAGAAGACGGGGTTGGTAGCAATCGGCGCCGCCTCAAATGCGCTCGGGACGATTAACGATCTCAGCCGGGCAATCCAAATGGCCCGTTCGGTCGGCGCGCTGGTTTTTGTGGATGCCGTTCATTATGTGCCCCATGCCCTGGTCGATGTGCAGAAACTCGATTGCGATTTTCTGGCGATGTCTGCTTACAAGTTCTACGGGCCACATATCGGAGTACTTTTCGGGAAATATGCGTTACTTGAATCAATGGACTTTCCTAAGTTAATCCCAGCTCCCGATGCTCCTCCTGAGAACGTTGAAACCGGGACGCAGAATCACGAAGGAATTGTGGGTGCGGGAGCCACCGTTGATTTTCTGGCGTCCTTAGCCGGTGGGGAGTCGAGGCGGTCGCGACTGGCGGCGATTTACGCGGAATTACACGAGCGAACCGGAGCACTGACCCAGACACTGTGGGACGGATTGTCATCAATCAACGGGGTTAGGGTATACGGGCCTTCGCCTGATCTCCCGAGAACACCCACCGTCTCGTTTACGGTTGAGGGAGTGGCTTCGACGGAAGTGGCGCGCCGGCTCGCGGCTGGAGGGCTTTTTCTTTCGCACGGGGATTTTTATGCGGCAACGATAGTTGAACGGCTGGGGCTGGGAGACGAAGGACTGGTGCGGGCCGGGTGCGCCTGCTACACAACCACCGAAGAGATCGAACGGCTGATTGAAGGTGTGGGTGCAATAGTCAATGCCAGCCGCGGATAACGCGGATACACGCGAATCTGAAAGCTATAATGGTTGGGCTGGGGATTGAACCATACTCTGGGTACCTTCTCGTTCTGAAGGTTCCCTGCTGAATCCGCGTCCTTCCGCGCTCATCCGCGGCACAATTCCCGTACGATCACTTTCGAACTGCATTGATGAAATCAGCCAACAACCCATAAGCAGTACTCTGCAAGTTCGGACGGTGAGAGGTAATCGTCAGACCCGGCATCATGTCGAGTTCAAAGTGTACCGCCAGCGAAGTTCCCCTGACATTCCCCAGCGGATCATTCAAGGCCACCTGTTCAGGCCGGACCGTAGCTGTGAGACTACCGTCCTCCCCTACCCTCCCTCGGGCGACAAGTTTGAAGGGTTTCCCTTCCGTTCGGGCTGCCTGGACCTTTGCTGGAGTTAAGCCCCGAATACCTTCCCGGCTCACATCTCCGGGCTTCAACGGAATGTTCAATAGGACATTCCCGAGCGCGCACACCTTGACCGTGGAATCCCAGCCGTCGATGTCATGACTCGGATCGGTTTCAGTCACACCCAAATCCTGCGCGGTTTTCAAACCTTCCTCAAAGGAACGTCCCGCTTCCATGGTCTCGATAATCACATTGGTAGTTGAGCTGAAGACTCCGCTGAATCCGCGCAGCCTCACGGCAGGCAAGGTCTCGCGGAAAAGCGAAAACACCGGCGCGCTGTCCAGAACTGTTGACTCAAAGAAGAAACGCTTTCCGGCGGCTCCAGCCAACTCGTGCAACTCGCGATAACCGTAAACCAGCACCCCCTTGTTAGCGGTAATTGCATGTGCGCCCGATTGCAGCACCGCGCGAAGGTAAGCGATCGCTGGTTGCCCGGTGTCGGGATTGAGTGAGGTGGTTTCAAACACAACGTCAGGCGCCGCAGCCTGAAGCCACTCGCCGATACCGCTTGAATTTGCCG
>DATKIS010000391.1:0-9815 GCA_035543975.1 Pyrinomonadaceae bacterium | reverse complement strand
AACCTTTCTCCTGAGGCTCAGCCTCAGGAAAATATGTGAGGTGCAATCTCCGGTAAGGCTGAGCCTTACCGCGGTGTGCGGCGGCAAGCCGCAGGAGACGATCGAATGACAAAGCCAAGCAGGTCTGCTTCATGCGAGGTGCGGCGGCAAGCCACAGGAGATGATCTATGAAGGTCGAAGTATTCGACTCGAAGCAGGAGATCGGCCGGGCTGCAGCCGCGCAGGCGGCCGGCATCATCGCCCGTGCCATCGAGGAGCGCGGAAAGGCGTGCCTGATTGCTGCGACTGGCGCGTCGCAGTTTGAATTCCTTGATTCACTCACGGGGCAGGAAGACATTGAGTGGCAGAAAGTCACCTTCTTCCATCTCGACGAATATGTAGGTCTTCCCGAATCTCATCCAGCCAGCTTTCGCAAGTACCTTAAGGAGCGCATCATCGACCTCGTGCGGCCAGGCGCGTTTCACTTAATCGATGGCGAGCATCCCGACTCCGCGGCTGAATGCCGGCGACTGGGCGAGTTGATTTCCGAATATCAGGTTGATGCCGCGTTCGTCGGTATCGGAGAGAACGGCCATCTTGCTTTTAACGACCCGCCAGCCGACTTCGAGACGACGGCAGCGTACATCGTTGTCGGGCTTGATGAAGCGTGCCGCAAACAGCAGGTTGGTGAAGGATGGTTTAAGAACCTCGACGAGGTCCCGCGAAGGGCCATCTCGATGTCGGTCCAACAGATACTCAAATCACGCCACATCATCTGCGTCGCGCCCGATCGCAGGAAGGCGCCAGCCATTAGGGATTGTCTGGAAATGGAGATCAGCCCGCTTCGTCCGGCCTCGATTCTCCGCCGTCACCCGGAGGCCACGCTTTACCTCGACTCAGGCTCGGCATCGCTGCTCGAGGCGGGATAATCATCCTTGACGAAAAAGTCTATCGAGCCGCAGAGGATAATCAATAAGAGGCGCTTCTGAACACGAGTTTTCCTCTGATCAATCAGAGCATGTTAAGGCGTTTACCTTTCCAACTTCCTCGAGTGAAATCGGGAAACCTAACCGGAGCGGATCCTCTTGCTGATGAAAGTTCACTGAGCGGCCCCGGCACACTCCAGCTGGCAGCATCATAGACGTCCATATCAGGAACCAAACCTTCGCGCATGCACTCGATTAGCCGGTAGCACATCAGGTAATCCATTCCACCGTGACCGCCCAACTTACGGGCCGTGTCGCCTTCTTCGCGCCACAGCCGATGCGCATACTTTGATTGATACCTCTCCACTGTCTGCCATTGGTGTTTGCGATCCGCGTCATCTTCGATATAGATGCGCGAGGGATAATCGCGAAAGATGCCTTTTGTACCCTGGATTAGATTGATCCGGTCATAGGGACGCGGCGTCGATACGTTGTGCTGAAGCATCACTGTGCGACCAGTGTGGGTCTTAATCATTGACGTATTGTAATCACCACATTTATAGGCTTCCCTTTGCCGCGGATCGTCGGCGGGAACCTTGTCCTGACGATAAGCTTCCAGTCCCCAGTGTCCGGAACTCATCGAGACCAGGTAATCAAATCGATCTCCCCGGTTAATGTTCAGGTAATTAGCTACCGGGCCCAGTCCGTGCGTGGGATAGAGGTTGCTGTCGCGCAAGGCATGATGCCGCCGCCGCCACAAACCCTCATCGCGTTTTTCGAAGAGGATTTCCCGCAGGTCGTGATTGTAGGCAGCTTCTCCATGAACTAATTCTCCGAACACTCCAGCTCGAATCATGTTCAGAATCAACAATTCGTCATCGGCATAACAGCAGTTCTCCATCATGATGCAGTGACGTCTGGTGCGTTCGGACGTATCGACCAGCTTCCAACAATCCTGGAGGGTGTACGCCGCCGGAACCTCGGTACCGACGTGCTTCCCGGCATTCATAGCTGCCAGAGCCTGGGGCACGTGCCATTCCCATGGCGTAGCGATATATACGAGGTCAATATCGTCTCGCTTAACTAATTCTCGGAAACCCCGCTCACCTTTGACATAGATTGCAGGTGCGGGTCCCCCGGCTTTTTCAACGATTGCTTTCGCTGCGAGCGCCTTTTCTTCTACGACGTCGCAGAGTGCGGTTATTGAAACGCCAGATACTTTGAGGAATTCTCCCAACACGCCTTTCCCGCGTAGACCTGTTCCAATGATGGCGACGCGTACTGTTTCATGCTTTGCAAACGGAACCCCAATCATCGATTGGTGTCTAGCCGGTGGACCAGCTATCAAAGCTTCGAGAGTAGTTTCAACGTCCGTTACGGCGCCGTCAGCGCCGCCGCCGGACACTCCTATGCCCACGCCCGCTAAGGCGGCGTTCCGCAGCATTTCACGGCGCGATATTTTTTGCGTCATGGTGTTAGCGTAAACGGAGTCTGCAATGAAAAGCAACACATCCAGTGATAGACCTTGATAGTTGTATTCAACTCTTTGAAGCAGCTTTGCCACACCGACCACAATACCCGTGAGAGGTTCCCGACTCGGTCGTTTTCACGGAACTGGGATTCGCGTGTGCAAATTGCTTCGTAGCCTTCTTGTGAGTGTAGGTGCTAAACTTTTCCAAAGTTTCAGTTCGATGGTTGGTAAGTTGGCGAGGATTCAATGAAAAGCGTAACGCTACATACTCGCTACGGCGAAGAGACTCATTTTGTACATGAATTGGATAAAGTGATTCTGTGTAAAACGGAGGGCGGTATAATTGCCGTTGGCTTCATGGACACAGTTAGTGGCGTTTTGAGCGAAGAAGATTGGGAGATGATCCAGGCCACAACGAAAGACATAGTTGAGGAGATTTCCAGTAGCGGATCATTTTAAGTTTTTCGTTGCGATCGTTACCGCAAGCTCCACGAACTCACACGAAAGTCTCGAAACGGGGCCCGTTCGTGCACTTTCGTGTTCCTTCGTGGATCGTGCCTTTCGTTCTAACGCGTCACTAACTCGAGGTGGCAAGTCAGTAAGAAAAAAAAATCGGAACGCTGTATTACCAACCCGCGGCAATGAATTAGCTTTTCCGTTGGATCATTCCTTCGCGCGCTGCTCGATCTTAGCCCACGTATCCCGCAACCCAATCGTCCGATTGAACACAGGTTTCCCAGGAACCGAAGCGGCATCCACATAGAAATAGCCCGTCCGTTCAAACTGATAATGCGTGCCAGGCGCCACATTACGCAGGCCTGGCTCGACCTTGCAGCCAGTCAGCACCTCTAGAGAATTCGGATTCAAATTGGTGGTGAAGTCCTGGCCTTCCTCCACCTGATTCGGATCCTCTTTCGCAAAGAGAGTCTCGTAAAGGCGGACCTCGGCGTCTACGGCGTCCGCAGCCGAGACCCAGTGAATTGTAGATTTGACCTTGCGTCCGTCAGGCGTGTTGCCGCCCCGCGTGGCCGGGTCGTAGGTGCAATGCAATTCAACCACTTTTCCCTCGGCGTCTTTCACCACGCTTTGACAAGTGATGAGATACCCGTAGCGGAGCCGCACCTCACGGCCCGGCGCCAGCCGGAAAAACTTTTTCGGCGGGTCTTCCATAAAATCTTCCTGTTCGATGTAAAGCACCTTCGAGAAGGGGACCTGGCGGCTGCCCGCACTCGCATCTTCAGGGTTGTTAATGGCGTCCATCACTTCCACTAAGGCGTCCGGGTAGTTATCAATCACGACGCGCAAAGGATGGAGCACGGCCATCACACGCAATGCACGCTTATTCAGATCCTCGCGCAGGTAGTACTCGAGTTGCTGCAGCTGCGTGATGCCATTCGTCTTGGAAACACCGAGACTCGCGCAGAAATTGCGAATTGCTTCGGGCGTGTAACCGCGACGCCGCATTCCTGAGAGCGTCGGCATGCGCGGATCGTCCCAGCCGGTCACGAGGCCGTCCTGCACCAGCTTCAGCAGCTTGCGCTTGCTCATCACGGTATAAGTGAGGCTGAGCCGATCGAATTCATACTGCCGAGACGGGAAAATACCGAGCTGTTCGATAAACCAATTATACAAAGCACGATTATTGTCGAATTCCAGAGTGCAGATTGAGTGAGTCACCTGCTCGATTGAATCCGACTGGCCGTGCGCGTAATCGTACATCGGGTAGACGCACCACTCGTCGCCCGTCCGGTGGTGCTCCATGTGCACAATCCGATACATCACCGGATCGCGCATGCTCAGGTTCAGTGCGGCCATATCAATCTTCGCGCGCAGTGTGCGCGAGCCATCAGGAAATTCCCCGTTCTTCATGCGCTCGAAGACGTCCAGATTCTCTTCGATGGAACGATTGCGATACGGGCTTTCCTTGCCTGGTTCGGTCAGCGTGCCCCGATACTGGCGAATCTCATCGCCAGTAAGATCGCACACATAGGCTTTCCCTGCCTTGATGAGTTGCACGGCCCATTCATAAAGCTGACCGAAGTAGTCGGACGCATAAAACAACCCATCCCATTTGTAGCCCAGCCATTGGACATCTTCCATGATGCCATCCACATATTCGGTCTCTTCCCTGGATGGATTGGTGTCGTCGAAACGAAGATTGCACTTGCCGCCAAATTCTGCCGCCAGACCGAAATCGAGATAGATCGCCTTAGCATGGCCGATATGGAGGTAGCCGTTTGGCTCAGGAGGAAATCGCGTTTGCACGCGTCCACCATGTTTACCCGTCTGGATATCCTGAAGAATGATGTCTCGAATAAAGTTTGAGCGGCCATCATTTTCAACTGACGACTTGTCTGGTGCCGAGCTGGCCTCAGATTCCAAGTTCTTCATTAGTTTTGTATTTTCTCCTAACTGAACATTTGGGTACTGCTGCAGTTTGAATTTAACGCCAACGGCGTTGGCTAATTCCAGCCCAGGGTTTGCTTTGAAACCCTGGGGATAGGATGCGTATTTGTTTTGTCGCAACTCTGAAGGAGTTGCGACACGTTCTGACCTTACCGCGACGCAACCCTTTCAGGGTTTGCGTCTTCTATAAAGCTTGTTTCCCAGGGTTGCCAAAGCGCAACCCTGGGCTGAAATTAGCGAACGCTTTCAGCGTTAGAATTCAAACTGCATCAGTACCTGATCATCACGCGGCGGAGTCAATCATACCAAAGGTCGGCACTGATTAACTTATCCAGGCAATAGTCAACCTGCTCAGGGCTAAGGAGTAGGAAGTAGAATTTGAAATATCGCCCGAGCCCCAGGGCAAAACGTATTTTAAATTCAGGATCAGAGGCGCGTCTTTTGAAGATCCTCAATATCAACCCCTCTGATTCCTGAATTTATATTGCGTCAGTCCTGTTCAGTCCGTAGAGCGACGATGGGGTCCACTCGTGCAGCTCGGCGGACAGGAACCACGCAGGCGAGCAGGCCAACGACAATTACGGCTCCAGCCGCGAAGGCAATGGGAAGGAGACTCTCCAGCCGCAGATCCCGGACCACACTGGACGCCAACGGCCTGGCCCAGAACGCGAGAAGTCCTCCGGCAAGGAGCCCGCTACACAGCACGATCAGGGCACGGCGCAGCACAAGCCACCATATGTCGGCAGCCCTGGCGCCGAGCGCAATACGAACGCCGATTTCGCCGGTCCGACGGGCAACGGCATAGGACAAGAGGCCATAGAGACCGATTCCGGACAGCGTAATGGCCAATACGCCGAAGTAGCTGGCCAAGGTGGCGACCAGGCGCTCGGGAACGATGGCTGAGTCCACCTGGCGCGATAAAGTGGTGACGCGAGACACGCCGGCCGCACTTAGTTCTTCGCGAACGGCTTGGCGAGCTGAACCGGCAATCGAGTCGGGATCAACGGCCGTGCGCAATAGGAACTGAGTCATCACCTCGTTCTCTTGGAACATGTTGAAGAACATGCTGCGGGGAGCAGGAGCGTGAAGATCAACGTTCTTGGAATTTGCCACAACGCCGATCACTTCGTACGGTTCTTCTCCATTCCAACCTCCAAAGCGCTTGTCGGGATCAACTCGGAAGTACTTGCCGACGGCATCGCCGCCCGGGAAGTAATGTCCAACCATGGCCTCATTGATAATCGCCACGCGCGGACGCCCCACATCCTGCATGCTGAAATCGCGTCCCGCCTTGAAAGGAACGAGGAGTGTGTCGAAGTAGCCGGGTGATACAAAGTTGAGCGAGACACGGGTGCGAGTTTCTTCTGGCTCAGGACGCTCGTCGACGATGACGAAGCGCATGGCCCCGCAACCCTGGATCGGTGTACAGCCCCCGATGGCTACCGACTGCACGCCGGTAATGCGCCGCATCCTTTCCTGTAACTGGTGCAACCGCGGCGCCAACTGAGCCCGTTTGAAGCCGGTCTTCGAAGTATCGAGGGACATGAGCAGTACGTTGTCGCTGCGGAAGCCGAGGTCGAAGGTTCGCATCCGCGATACGTGCCCGACAAACATCGCGGCGGCGCTGACCAGCAGCACCGAGAGGGCGACCTGCGCGGAGACGAGCGAACGCTCGAACAGCCGCCCACTTCGATCACCGCCCTTACCGGCGTGGCGTAGTGACGTGGCCGAAGCGTTTCGAAACGCGTACCAAGCCGGAGCGAGGCCGAAGAGCACAGCGGCGAGCGCCGTCACAAACGCGGTGAACAGCAGCAGGTTCAGATCGGGTTGAACCTCAATCTTGAGATTTTCTGCCACGGGCCCACTCGCCAGGATGCGAACAAGCAAGCCAGTGCCGAAGTAGGCAATGACCGAACCGGCCAAGGCGCCCACAGAGGCGAGTATCAACGACTCTGTCAACATCTGGCGTGTCAATCGGCCAAGGCTCGCGCCGACGGCGACCCTAACCGCCATCTCGCGCTGTCGTGACGATGCACGGGCAAGGAGCATGCTGGCCACGTTTGAGCACGCCAGCAGAAGCAGCAGCGCGACGACGACCATCAACATCCCGAGCGGCTTGGCGTACTTCTCGCGAACATGTCCAAAACCCGCACCTGCTTTTTCCACCTCGATCGTGTTCTGCCAAATGCGCGGGTCCTTGTCTTGAGCGGCCCTTTGTTCGAGCGTGAAGCGATAAAGCACAGCCATCTCGGCGCGTGCCTGCTCCAGTGTCGCGCCGACCTTCAACCTGCCAAGCATTCTGACGGGGTCACGTTCTGAGGGAATCCATATATCGGTGCGAGCGCCTACCCGCGGACCGGTATAGGCTGCCGGGGCGATGCCAATTACCGTGACCGGCCGATCCCTGACAAAGATCCTCTTCCCGATGACTGCGGGATCGCGGTGAAATCTCGAATTCCAGTAGGACCAGCTCAGCACGGCCACCTGTGCGACACCGTCGGCAGGAACGTCCTCCGGCCCGATCAAGCGTCCCAACGCCGGCTTTAGACCAAGCACACGGAAATAGTTGCCGACCACCTTCTCGAGCACCACGGTGTCCGTCTCCGTGTCATCGGCGCGAACCGACGCGATGTTATCGAACGAAACTCCGGTGAGCGCGGAGAAGACACGATTGTTGTCGCGGAAATGCTCATAGCTCGACCATTCAATATACTGATCGCTGCGATCCCCTTCCGGACGTTTCTCCAGTAATTCGACGAGTTGCTCGGGCCGCTCAACAGGCATTTGGCGGATCATGATGGCATTGATCAGGCTGAAGATGGCGGTATTTGCGCCGATGCCGAGCGCCAAAGAGATAACCACCACGGCCGTAAAGCCGGGGCTTTTTTTCATCAAACGCAACGCGAATCGTACGTCATGCGAGATCATGTAAGGTACTCGGGACATTACGTCAGGGCTCGGGCGCGTCTCAGCACCTCATCGCGACCGATGTTTTGTGCCACCACAAACAGCTCGGGACTGTGTGTTAATCCCGTCAAGGCAACTCTAATCACGTTGCTGACGTGACTTATGGAACCAGCGAAATCCTGGGGCGATTTCTTGAACTCGGCAGGAGTAGCAGCAAACCCATGCAAACTGGCCAGTGCGCGTATTTGCTCGAACCAGGTGGTCTTATCCGTGGAGTGCTCATATGAATCAGCGAATGATTTCGCGAGTGCACGCACTGTCGTTGCCTCTACCGGGTGAAAGCGCGGATCAGCCGGGTCCGTCATAAGCGTGAACAGCCCTGGGAAGTACAATCCGTAGGCGGAACGGAAATCACTCCACTTGGCCAGGTCCTTTCGTTGCATTACGCCGGGCTCTCGCTGTGCTGCCAGAATCTGCCGCGTGAAAACCGGATCAGAGGAGAGAATTTCGATTAACTGAGGATCATACTGCTGCGCCCAAACCGTTAACGCACTAAGAGCCTCATCGGTTGACAACTCTGCGATAAACTCCCGGCTAATCGATTCCAACTTGACGAGGTCAAAGATGGGTCCGGCCACTCCGCAGTCGCTCAACTTAAGAGGCTCTGCAGCAGATTCTTCGAAGCTCATCTCGGCGAATCTGCTATTGGCAAGGCCTCGCAAATAATGAAGGACAGCGCCGGCTGGATAACCCGATGATATGTAGAATTCAACATTCGCTTCATCGTCTTTACGCTTGCTCAGCTTCCGTCTGCTCTTCCCATCAAATTTCATTAAGGGAGCTATATGTGCATAGGGTATCGGCTCGAATCCCAGTGCCTTGAATAATTGGAGGTGAAGGGGCACCGACGAGATCCACTCCTCGCCTCTGAGCACCAGATTGACCCGCATCAAATGATCGTCAACGGCATGGGCGAAGTGGTAGGTCGGCAGTCTGAGGCTTTGGTCGCTGCTCTTCAGCAAGACGGTATCGATGACATTGTCCGGCGCTTCAAGCGGACCACGAATGAGATCTTCAAACTCTACACGCGTACGTGGGCCATCCGGCGAGCGGAAGCGAACTGTGTAGGGTCTACCGGCGGCTAGTTGTTGCTCCACTTCCTCCGATGAGAGATGCCGACAGCGCGCCCACTCACCAAAGTACCCAAGGTTACTCTTCAGTTTTTGCTGCCTCTCGGCCACCTCAGCCAGCTCTTCGCGAGTGCAAAAACACAAGTAGGCATGGCCGCGCTGCAAAAGATCGCGCGCGAATGTGTGGTAGATCCGGCTGCGCTTTGACTGCTCGTATGGCCCCCATAGTGAAGTAGCATCTGAAGTAGCATCTTTCTCGTCCGACTCGATTGAGAAGTATTCGAATGCCTTTTCAAACTGTGCCAGGGTTCCAGGGACCTCTCGCAGCTGATCGGTGTCTTCGATCCGAATAAAGTAGACTCCTCCAGAATGATGAGCCAGATTCTTGCCAATGGCGGCGATGTAAACGCCGCCGGTGTGCAGAAATCCAGTCGGGCTCGGGCCGAAACGAGTGACGACAGCATTGGGTGGCAGGTTGCGCAAAGGGTAACGAGATTCCCAATGCGCCGGGTCTGGTAGGTCGGCGTCGAACAATGAGACAATCAGTTCAGAATTAAGCATAAATCCCCGCTTCATCGAAATCCGCAATGCTATCATCGCGGCATCTTAGCTGTCATCACGACCTTCTCAGCTGGGGTTGCGACATGTTATGGGTGGGTGGAAAAAAGTGTGAGACAACTGTGGTTACAAAAAAAGAGCGGTACTGATCGGAAGCGACGGATGGGATTCGCCTGGCCTTCTTGACCGCGCAGGAGATCCTTTGACGGCGTCTACTGCGCTAATCATTTCTCGATTGGCAGCGACGACTCACTGGTCCGCAAGTGTCACAGACGGCGACCAGTGACTTAAATTTCTTGTTATCATCTTCGAGGTGGGAATTACAATAACTGACAGAATTCTCATCTTCTTCATATGTTTTTTCTTAGAGCCTCGCCCTCCCTTCAAAAACATTGGTTGCGCCGCAGACGGTACCGCGCTAATCATCTTGCCCCTCCG
>DATKIS010000390.1:0-6341 GCA_035543975.1 Pyrinomonadaceae bacterium | reverse complement strand
GCTCCAAAATGTTTTATTAGTGCAATGACGTCTGCGACCAGAACCTCGATCCGGTAGTCATCAACGCGCGGAGGCCTATCGCTAAGGTTGTAGCCGCGCAGGTCGGGGGCTATGACATGATGGGTCTTTCCCAGTGCCGGCAATTGATGACGCCACGAATACCAAAACTCTGGAAATCCATGCAGCAGGATTACGAGATCGTTGCCACTTCCCGATTCAGCGTAGTGCAATCGAACGCCATTAACATTCGCGAAATCGTGGCGGATCAAAGAATGCGAACTCTCGCTGCCGTTAGGTGGGGCGCTGGCCATCTTAATTATGAGCGGCAGCAGGCGCCGAGATCTTCAGCTAACCAACTTCCAAACTCTGCGCTTCATCCTCAGAAAGTTCGATTTCCATCCTGAGCAGAGCGGTCGAGAACGTCTTTCCCTGGGCATCAGTCATCAGAGACAACGTGCCTCCTCCGCCCAGGCTTTCATGTAGCAGAAAATTTAGCGCGCCAAGATTGGGTAACTCAAAGCGTTCAACTTCACCCTTACAGATTCCCTTGAAGTGATGCTTCACGCGGTCGGCGGTCACTTCTCGAACCAACAACGGATAGATCTCATCCTTCAGAGCTATGAGGCCAACGTTGGCCGTGTCACCCTTATCACCCGATCGGGCATGCGCCAGCTTCACTAGTTGAACAAACATTTCTTCCTCACTCCAGCCTGGTTACGCGTCTAAGCTTCGATAATCTCCACACGCGGCACAATCTCACTCTTCGGAATCAGCGCCGGCCAGTAGGCGACAATCTCTTCCACCTTCGGCCGCCCACCGGCAAAGCCGGTTACGCCCGGCGGGCCGGTCAACACCAGCGGCGCAATCTCTTTCGTGAATCTCTCAACCGCGCTCCGGTCTTCGCTGCGCACGCCAACACGAAGTTGAACTTCAGGGATATCGGGCGATGGCAGACCTGCTAGTGGTCCGTGGGAAGCACTCGCCCCCACAAACTCGGTAAGGATCTGGTCAAACTTCAACCCCATCCTATCTAGCCGCCCCCGCAATATTCTGTCGGCCGCTTGGGCCTTGTCATAAGCTTCCGGCCAGGAGTAGACGAGCGTGCCCACAGCCTTGTAACCAGCCGAATAGCTTATTGATACTTTGAAAAACTCAGTGGCCGGCCGGCCCTCAATCCCGAAGACACGCACGCGGTCACGGCCCTCATACTCGAGTTGCACCGTCGTGAAGTCTGCCACGCAGTCGGGCGTAATGTATTCGTGAGGATCGCCCATTTCATAGACCAGCTGTTCCTTGACCGAAGGAATAATCACCCAACCGCCGGTGCGTTCATGCTTAGTGATTACGAATGTGCCGTCAGGCGATGCTTCTACAATCGGGAAACCAACATTGGCCAGATTAGGTACGCTGCGCCACTCATACTGACAGTTTCCTCCAGAAGCCTGGGCGCCGCATTCAATGATATGGCCAGCTATCGTTCCCGCCGAGAGCTTGTTCCAATCGTCCGCCGCCCAGCCAAACTCATGCATCAAAGGCGCGAGAGTCAGCCCGGTGTCGGTTGCCCTGCCGGTGATCACAATTTGCGCCCCTCGATCCAGCGCTTCCACCATGGGAGCCGCGCCCAGATAGACGTTCGCGCTCTGGATTCGGTCGCGCACGGTAGACAGCGGCTCGTCCGTATCCATGTTGCGCAACTCGATTCCGCGCGCCAGCATACCCTCGATACTCGGCATGATGTCGTCGCCAGTGACAATTCCAATGCGGACTTTACCCGCGAGGCCAAGCTCCCGGGCTACTTCCCTCACTGCGCTGGCACATCCCTCAACGTTGACGCCCCCGGCGTTGGCAGTAACACGAATGTTTCTTTCCACACAAGCCGGCAGGATCTGCTTCATCAGCGGGACGAAATCCTTTGCATACCCAGCCGAGGGGTCCCGCGAACGCTGCTTTTGCATGATCGACATGGTCACTTCGGCGAGGTAGTCGAGCATCAGGTAGTCGATTGGACCGCCTTCAACCTGACGCACGGGTGCGTCCGGAAGGTCTCCCCAAAAACCCTGTCCCGCTGCAATGCGAATCTTTTCTTTCATCTGTTCCTTAATTTCTAATAGACCTTCGACGACGGCCTCTGGCTATACCAACGTAGGCGGCAATACAAACTGCCCAAT
The DNA here is from genome assembly GCA_035543975.1 of Pyrinomonadaceae bacterium. Lineage (GTDB taxonomy): Bacteria > Acidobacteriota > Blastocatellia > Pyrinomonadales > Pyrinomonadaceae > PSRF01. The sequence goes on along the minus strand of DATKIS010000390.1, from coordinate 4,173 downwards.
GTGTGGGCCGCTATAGTTCAAGCCGGTCCGCAATGCCAGCTCCAAAGCGTCTCGCGTATCTTCCGGCGCAATCACTGCATCAACAAACCCACGGGCGGCCGCATACTTAGCGTCGAGTTCGATCTCGTAGGTCTCGCGCACCGCGTCCATCTCGGCTTCCAACTCAGGACCGGGCTTCACATCGTTCCGTTTCAACTTGTCGAGTTGACTGCCAAACACCGCCTGAACGGCTGAGTCGCCTTCCATCACGCCCATGCGCCCGGTCGGCCAACTAAAAATGAAATCCGGGTCGAAGCCCTGTCCGGCCATTGCGTAGTATCCGGCGCCCGACGCATGGTTCACCGTCAAGACGATTTTGGGCACCACAGCCGTAGCCATCGCCTCTACGAATCTCGCGCCTGCCCTGATGATCCCCGAGTGTTCTGCTTCGGAGCCCACCATAAAACCTGAGACGTCCTGAATGAACAACAGAGGTGTCTGACGCCGGTTACAAGTCTCGATGAAGTAAGCCACTTTCTCCGCAGACTCGGTGTAGATGATTCCTCCAAAGCGCGGCGGACCGCCGCCGGGAGCGCGAATCATGCCGCGGTTATTGGCGATGACGCCGACCTGTATTCCACACACCCGCGCGTGGCCGGTGACCATCTCCTTCGCATAATCTGACTGAAACTCGTCCAGGTGGCCGTCATCGAGAAGACACTCCAACAGGTGGCGCGCGTTGTATGGCTGCTTGTGCTCCGCCGGGATGATGTCATACAGGTCAGACGCTGGTCGGGCCGGATCCACGGCGGGAAGTATCGGCACAGGAGTCGGTAGCTTAACGGGAAGCTCGGAAACAAACTCGCGGATTTTAGCGATGCAAGCCGCGTCATCGCTGACTCGGTAATGCGCTACACCGGAAAGCTCGTTATGCGTGCGCGCGCCGCCCAGCGTTTCGTTGTCAATCGTCTGTCCGGTTGCGCCTTTGACGAGATTAGCCCCGCCCAACCCCATAAAAGAAGTGCCTTCCACCATCACGATTACGTCGGACAGCGCCGGCAAGTAGGCGCCTCCAGCGATGCACGGTCCCATCACCGCCGAAATCTGCGGAATCTTCAGATATCGCCGCATGATTGAGTTGTAAAAGAAGATTCGTGAGGCGCCATACTGACCCGGGAAAACACCGCCCTGGTACGGCAAATTAACGCCGGCCGAGTCGACCAGGTAAATGATCGGGACTTGCGAACGCATCGCGATCTCCTGCGCGCGCAGGATCTTTTTGATCGTTTCCGGCCACCACGAACCCGCCTTGACCGTGGCGTCGTTTGCCACAACGACAACTTCGCGTTGCTCAACCCGCCCGACCACAGTCACCACTCCGGCCGCCGGCGCGCCTCCATCGTACTGATCGTAGGCGACGAGCAGGCCTATCTCCTGAGCGTAGGAGTCTTTGTCCAGCAGTCGGGTAAGACGCTCTCGGGCAGTTAGCTTGCCTTGGCTGTGCTGCTTCTCAATCTTGTCCGGCCCGCCGCCAAGACGCAGCTTTGCTTCGAGCTGTTGCAGTTCGTCAGTTAATTGCTTTAAACGCTGGGGGGTTGGTTTGGCAGCCGGTAGGACGTCAGACTTTTTCATAATTCAGACCGGTGCCAGTCTTCTTAGGACAACTTTCGGTGGTATTAAATGTCGAGACCCAAAATATCATGGCGAATGTCTAGAAACAACGCCGGTTGCTTCGTGTAATTTCGCGAATCGTGCACCAAAGAACACGAACCTTCGTCGACTAACCCGATAGCGCCTTGAACAAGGCGTCTGCATCAACGTTATCGGGAATTCCTTCAATAACCGCGACTCGTAACCCTCGAAGTTCGATCGCCACTCCGCCTTCCGGCGTCTTCCATCTCAAGACAGTATTCAGGCCGGAAGACTTCGCGGCAGGCAAAAGAGTCCCTTCCGGATAGCGCTTGGCTGTGCGCTTCACATAAGCATCGAAAAACTCGCGCGCGTCATTCTCCGAATCCCAGGCCGAAACGTGCGCCACCAACACCTGGCCACGCTTAGCGTCTTCGTAGATCTCGTAGCGGTCGCCCGCCCATCCGGCGGCGGCCCGTCTCGATTCTGAGGACGAATTCAAAAACTGATCCAGGATGAGGTAATAACTCCATTCGCCGTTGACGTCGGAATCGATCTCTTTCCAACCGGAACCCAGCACGTCACGCAAATCCGGCAACACGACCTTCACCGGACGTTCATAGCTAAAATATTTTTCCGGATGGAGGATCTGCTCACTGGAAAGCGGCAACTGTGTGAACGCTTTGGAAACCAGACTCCAACCCCCGCGTTTATAGAGTTGGGTCGCCCACTCAGTTCCTTGCGCGTACGGGAAAACCAGCGACTCACGCAAGGCGCGCGGCGCCTGGTTAAACTGAACTGACGCCATGGCGGTGGAACCAAGCGAACGAGTGAACGCGAGGGCGACGAGCGGGTTCTGCGCCATGTAGACGGTCATCGCCAGGGTGGCATCACCTTCGATCAACGCATGGGCGGCCAGCTCGGCGTCAGAATCTCCATCCGGCCATTTCTCAAAGCGTCGCAAATGGAAATGCTGATCCTGGAGCGCATGGGTCAGTTCATGCGCCATCACCGGTTTCTGTCCTTCGAGGTCAATCCAGTCTGCCAGATAGAATTCGCGGGTTTTGCTGTCGTAATAGCCGGCAACCTGCTCGGTCAGCAGCTTGATAATAAATGACCGGTATTCGAAGTCATTCGGCGCCAAACCAAACTTCGTCAAGGTCAACTCAGTCGCATGCATCTCATCGGGCGTCATTTGCTCGTTGAGGTTCTTCACCAGCATCCGCTCAATCTCAACTCGAGATTGCGCCCCGCTTTTGACCGGCCTCAGGATGGCGAGTTCGCGGATTTCGCTGGTCTCTCTTAGGACCTCCGCGGTGGTGGAAACAATTGAGGCATTTCGGGTGGCGCTGGTTGCAACGGCGGCGCGCTGAGGAGCAGAAGCGCCCGCGGAGGGGTTGAAGGAGACCACCGCAGCCGCCAGGCCGAAGGCTGCCAGAAAGATCAGGAAGGGGGTGATTCGCTTTGACATCGTCTGGGTTTCGCTCTTATAGTCCGCTAAACGTTTCGACAGTTATGGTTTGGAATTCACGCAATCTCTGCAGGTAGAGTTTGAAGGCATAAGGCTCAGATGACAAGTCCAGCACCAGAAACCGTCTTCGGAGAATGGCACGAAACGCTCCTGCGGGTGCGCTACTCAGAAACGGACAAGATGGGCATTGTCTACTATGCCAACTATCTGGTCTGGTTCGAAATTGGCCGGGCAGAGTTTTGCCGGGCCCGCGGCTTCTCCTACCGAGACATGGAAGAGGAAGACGATGCTTTCCTGGTCGTGGCCGAAGCCTACTGCCGTTACAAAGCACCCGCCTACTATGACGACGAACTGCTGATCCGAACGCACATCGCCGAACTCCGCCGCCGGTCACTCAGGTTTGGTTATGAGATTGTTCGAGCATCTGACGACCAGATAATCGCTGAAGGTGAGACTGGACACGTCGTTACTGACGGCAACGGTCGCGTGCGGTCTTTTCCGGAAGGGTACGCTCAGCGATTGCTGGCACCACCTGCGATACAGACTCAGGCTGGTGGCGATGTGGTGCCGGAAGAAGAAGGACCGGAGTAAGAATCAGTGGGCGGTGGGCAGAAAAATAGGACCTATATGTCCTATAGGCCCTATTCTTAAACTGACCACCGCCCACTGTTACTGCTCGTGCGCTAGATTCAACCTGACAATACTTCGCGCCTTGCCAGTCTCCTGATCAATGTCCAGAACAACTCCGCAGATTCGAGCCTGGGCGGTTGAGTGCTCTGCCCTTCGCGCAATCGCTGAGGTGAAACGCGCGATGACGTCTTCCTTGTTCATCCCAATCACACCCGAATAGCTTCCGGTCATGCCTAGATCTGTCAGATAGGCGGTGCCCTCGGGCAGTAGCTTTTCGTCAGCGGTTTGCACGTGAGTATGTGTGCCAACTACCGCTGAGACGCGTCCATCCAGATACCATCCCATCGCGACTTTCTCCGAGGTAGCTTCAGCATGGATATCCACGAGGCGCACCAGGGTCTCGGCAGGCAGCGACTTTAGGAGCCGGTCGGCTGCGCGGAAGGGATCATCCGATGGCGGCATAA
>DATKIS010000389.1:0-4017 GCA_035543975.1 Pyrinomonadaceae bacterium | reverse complement strand
AATAAGCGTCGGCCAGCCCAACAGTGTCGGAATCGCCAGAGACAGCCCGATTCCTAACAAGATTCCAATGAAGCCACCGGTCAAACTCAGCACGATAGACTCAATCAGAAACTGACTGCGCACCGCGGAGGAGCGTGCGCCGATGGCCATGCGAATCCCAATCTCTCGGGTTCGCTCGGTTACTGACACCAGCATGATATTCATGATGCCGATGCCGCCCACCAGGAGGGAAACACTGGCAATGCAGGCCAGCAATATCGTCATGGTGTTGTTAGTCTCGTTAGCCGCGTCGGCGATGTCCGTCATGTTTCGGACAGTGAAATCGTTTGGTTCATTGGCGGTAAGCTTATGTCGCTGGCGCAAAAGCTCCGTGATCTGCTGTTGGGCCGTGTAGGTCGCGTCCTGCGAAATGGCCGATGCGTAGGCGATCTGCAGGCGCGGACTTCCCAGCACTTTCTTTTGCACCGTCGTGTAGGGAGCAAAGGCAATGTCGTCCTGATCTCGGCCCTGTTGATCCTGTCCCTTGCGGGCCATCACGCCTACCACTCTGAACGGTAAGGTCGAGACGCGTAGTGTCTGACCAACCGGGTCAGTTCCGGGAAAGAGATTGTCGGCGATTGTTTGTCCGACCACGATCACGCGCGCGGCCGAGCGCACGTCGCCGTCGGTAAAGAAACTTCCACTTTGAATATTCCAGAGGCGAACCTCCGGATATTGTTCACTGACGCCCTGAACTGACGTATTCCAGTTCATGTTGCCGAAGACCAGTTGGGAACGCGCGTTGACGGTGGGAGTGACCATCGCCACGCTCGGCACTTCGCGCCGAATGGCTTCGAGGTCTTCGACTGTAAGACTGTTGGTTCCGCTATCGCCCGTCCCGCTTCGTACGCCGCCGACGTTTTGCGCACCGGCGCTGACGAAAAGAAGGTTGGTGCCGATGCTGGCTATCTGCGCTTGAACCGAAGCTTGCGCGCCCTGCCCGATGCTCACCATGGCAATGACGGCTGAGACGCCGATGATTATGCCCAGCATCGTCAGAGCCGCGCGCATCTTGTTGCGCACCAGGGCTCGGAAGGCGACGCGAATGATCATTATTAGGTTCATAAGTATTCCTGACCGGACCGGGTCCGCAGACTTCGCAGATTACACAGACTTGGAAATTGCCGACGTGCGTCCCTTGATACCCCTTGATACCCCCTTGCAACCCGGACGCGCCTCGTTCCTTTCGCCGTCTGTGCAATCTGCGAAGTCTGCGGAGCTTTAGTCTTCATCTTCGTCCTCAATGATAGGAGGCAAATTCCTCAACTCTTCGCCGGCATCACGCTGGTTCTCAATTTGATAATCCTTGCTAATCTTTCCGTCTCTGAACACAACCACTCGTTGGGCGTATTGCGCGATGTCAGGTTCGTGCGTGACCAGGACGAGGGTGATACCTCGTTCGCGATTAAGCCGCTGGAAGATTTCCATCACCTCCACCGAAGTACGCGAGTCGAGATTACCCGTCGGCTCGTCCGCCAGAATCAAAGCCGGGTCGTTTACTAAGGCGCGAGCGACGGCCACTCGCTGTTGTTGACCGCCGGAAAGTTGGTTGGGGTGGTTCTGTTCCCGCCCCATCAGTCCGACCGCCGCAAGCGCTTCCATCGCCCGCTGGTTTCGCACCGACGTTTCAACGCCGGCATAGAGCATGGGCAGTTCCACATTCTCCAAAGCTGATGTCCGAGAAAGGAGGTTGAATCCTTGAAATACAAACCCAATCTTCTGGCAGCGGATATCGGCCCTTTCATCTTTCGACATCTCGGAAACGTCCTGGCCGTCCAGGACATAACTGCCTCGCGTCGGACGATCGAGACAGCCGAGGATATTCATCGTGGTCGACTTCCCGGAGCCGGACGCTCCCATGATGGCCACAAACTCACCTTCACGAATGGTTAGCGAAACGCCGCGCAGCGCGTGGACGTTGACGTCGCCCATCGTGTAGGTCTTGTGAATATGATCCAGCTGGATGACCGGACGAGCCTCCAGCTCTTCGACAGCCAGGAGTCCGGGATTCACTTGCGAAACTTGCGGTTCAATTACGTATGTTGCTGACATCTGTTCTCCACTTCGGAGCGTGCTTTCGGGGTGCAGGTATCTTGCCTGCCTCAACGTTTATGGCCACGTAACGAGCAGGCAGGATGCCTGCGCTTCCAGCTGCGGCAGGGCGCCTGCGCTCAGTGCGCTCCCGCCAGTTATCTTCTACCGCCACCGGGTGCGCCGGTCCGCGGTGCTCCGCCGAATCCAGGAGCTGGTGTTTGACTGCTTTGCGCCTTAGCCGCGCCCGCAATCGTTTGACCGGTGACCACCAACTCACCTTCCTGTAGGCTGCCTTCCACCACTTCGGTGGAGGCGCCATCCGTTAGCCCAACTTTGATTCGGCGCGATTGTGGTTTGCCATCCTGCCCCATTACCCAAACTATTCGGGTTTGGCCGGCCAATACCGGCGCACTTGCCGGGGCGAATTGCCGTTCGCCACCCTGGCGTCCCGTTTGATCTCCAGTTTGCGCTTGCCCGCCACTTTGCGACGGCGATCCCGAACTCGCGGCTGCGTTGCTGCTGTCTGTTTGCTGTCCTGCCTGTCGGCGTTGTCCGCCACCGCTGGTCCCGCCTGAGCCCGTGCCCCGGCCGGGTCGCTGTCCCGACGCATCAGTCGGCGTAAACCGCAGGGCCGAGTTTGGAACTTTGATCACGTTGTTGCGCTCGTCAATGGTGATGGTCAGGTTCGCCGTCATCCCGGGTTTTAGTTTCTGTTCCGGATTACTGACGTCGATGACCACGTTATAAGTGACTACGTTTTGCACGTTCTGTGGATTGAGTCTCATCTGCTGCATCGTTCCTTCAAACTCCTTACCGGGGAAGGCGTCGACGGCAAACTTGACTGACTTTGCTTGTTCGACCAAACCAATGTCTGCTTGATCGATGTTTGCGATGACCTGCATCTGCGTTAGGTCGTTGGCAATAGTGAATAGAGTCGGGGCCGACAAACTGGCGGCGACGGTCTGTCCGACGTTTACGTCGCGCGAGACGACCACACCATCAATTGGCGAGCTGATAGTCGTGTGCGCCAGGTTTACTTCCGCCAGCCGGAGGGCGGCCTCCGCCTGTTGCACCTGGGCCTGAGCCTGTTGGACCTGGGCTTGTGACTGCTGGACTTGCGCCTGCGACTGCTGCACCTGGGCCGTTGACTGCGCGATTCCCGAGCTGGCCGAGGATCTCTCGCTGAGCACCGCTTGATTCAACTGGGCTGTCGCCTGGTTGTGTCTGGCTTCGGCCGTTTTGTAAGCAGTGTTTGCCAAGTCGTAGTCGCGCTGCGCGATCACGCCACTCTTCATCAGGTAGTCCTGCTGCTTGAGAAAGGCGAGTGCGTCGTCGAGTTGCGCTTTCAGGACTGACACGTTGGCTTGCGCGCTGGAAACTCCGGATTGATTGTTCTGCACTGTCGATCTGGCGGCGAGTGCCTTCGCCTGCGCGTCGTTAACCCCAGCGCGCGAGCCGGCCACGCTGGCAATCGATTGCTGGAGGCTGGCACGGGCCTGTTGCAGGTTTGCTCGAGACTGTTCAACCTGAGCTTTGGCAACGCTGGGATCAAGTTGGGCGATGACCTGACCCTTCTTAACCACCGAGTTGAAATCAGCGTAAAGGGCGGAAAGTGTGCCGGAAGACTGACTACCAACCTGGACAGTAGTAACTGCCTGGAGGGTTCCGGTGGCAGTAACGGTGTTTCGCAGGTTTCCTCTTTCGACCTTCGCGGTCATGTATTGCGGGGCGCTGGATTGATCACCCCAAAAATAGTAGCCGGCCATTGCCAGCACGGCGACTGCGGCGCCACCAAGGAGAAGCTGCTTCTTTCTGGTGAGGACCTGTTTCCAGGTCCCGCCTAACCATCCGGTAGCTTTTCCTGTGCTGATACCAGTTACGGGCAGTCGTTGTTTAATTGTTTGACTCGACATTGTTCGCACCTTATCAATTGCTGGATTTCAA
>DATKIS010000388.1:0-3778 GCA_035543975.1 Pyrinomonadaceae bacterium | reverse complement strand
TTGATAGAGATCGAGGCTGGTCCGGATCCAATCCCTTTGCGTCGGCCAGAAGCGCGGCAAACAACTGCCCGGGCACGATGTAAGGAATCGGCGCGACAAACTCATCAATCTCTTTCGGCATAATAATCGCACGAGTACACTCGGCCGCAGCTTCGAGATCGCTGGTCAGAACCAGCGTATCAGCGCGCAATTCTCGCAGGCGCCTGATCAGGCTTTTGACGCCGGGAAGCATAATGCCGGGAGGCGCAAACAGGATAACTGGAAAGTGGCGCTCCACCATGGCCAGCGGCCCATGCAGGAAGTCCGCCGAAGAGAAACGCTCCGCGACCACGTAACAGGTTTCCATCAGCTTCAACGCCAGTTCATAAGCATTTGCGTAAGCCAGGCCGCGTCCGACCACGACGCAGTTTTCCATGAACACGTATCGTTGGACCAGCTCAAGTATGGCCGGTTGTTGCTCGAGTGCGCGCGCCGCCAGGTTTGGGATGGTTTCATAATTCCAGTCCGGCGGATTCGCCGCCAGCTCGTTGGCCAACATGTAAAAGAGAATCATCTGGCCGGTGAACGTCTTGGTTGCCGCTACCGAACGCTCGCGGCCTCCGTGCATCAAAAGCGTTTCATCTACCAGATTAACCATCGACGACGATGGCTCGTTGGTAATTCCAACCGTGTAGGCTCCACCCGCCCGGGCGTTTTGCAGTACCTGGTTGATGTCTTCGCCTTCACCGGATTGAGACACGCCAATTACCAGTGCGTGCTGCAAGTTTAGTTTGGCGCCGTAGAGCGTGTGAACAGATGGCGCCGAAAGTGAGACTGGAATGCCGGTGGTAATCTCCAGCAGGTAGCGACCGAAAAGCGCAGCGTTGTCAGAACTGCCGCGGGCTACCAGAACTATTAGATCGATTTCGCGCGACTTCAGGAACTTGCCCAGACGCGCGATCTTCGCGCGCTCTGCCTCGATCGTTCGCGCCAACGCCGCGGGTTGTTCCGCGATTTCATCCAGCATCAAAGACAATAGTGATTCTCCCGAGAGGTACTAGAGTACACCGAGGTTGTATTCCTCGTCGATTTGAGATAAAAGACGCCCTCGCTTGCAGAAACAACTATCCACGAAATCACACGTACGAACCCGGAATTGGTTATGCCTATTTCCGGTATTTTAGTGGGTCGTACCCTTGGTTAGGTTAACTATATGGCTGAATCCGAGCGCGACGCGATAACCAGCTCTCGCCTGGTTTCGTTAGACGTATTCCGCGGCATCACCATTGCCGGAATGGTGTTGGTAAATAATCCGGGAACGTGGAGCAGTATTTATTGGCCGCTGGCCCATGCGCAATGGCACGGTTGGACACCAACCGATCTAATCTTTCCGTTTTTCGTTTTCATTGTCGGGGTTGCAATCCCGCTGGCATTTGGACGCCGTCTGGAAAGCGGGGGCAGCCAGCACGACCTCCACTGGAAAATCGCCAGGCGCACTTTGATTATCTTTGTCCTGGGAATGTTTCTGGCCGGTTTCCCGTATTTCCAGCTTTCCACAATTCGAATTCCGGGAGTTCTGCAGCGCCTGGCCGTCTGTTACTTTTTCGCATCTATCATCTTTTTGAAAACCAGAGTCCGAACCCAGGTCATCATCACGCTGGCGCTGCTCTTAATTTATTGGCTGTTGATGACGCGACTACACGCCCCGGGTTTCGCTGCCGGCGATTTGAGCAAAGAAGGAAGCCTGGCGTCATTTATCGATCGCACAATTCTTGGCCCGCACATCTGGAAAGCGGGGAAGGTCTACGATCCGGAAGGACTGCTGAGCACGATTCCCGCCATTGCGACCGCGCTGTTTGGAGTTTTGACTGGACAATGGTTGCGCACCGGCAAGACAGCTTTTGAGAAAGTCGCTGGCCTGTTCGTGGCTGGCGCGGTTTGTACGGTGATTGGCTGGTGCTGGAATCCGTTCTTTCCCATCAACAAATCTCTCTGGACGAGTTCCTATGTGTTCTTTACGGGCGGCCTGGCGTTGCAGTTTCTCGCCTTCTGCTACTGGTTAATCGATATAAAGAAATACCAGCGCTGGGCCAAGCCGTTTGTTGTTTTTGGAGTTAACGCGATTGTGCTCTTTGTGGGTACGGGCGTCATGGCGCGTTCGATGGGTCTGATCAAACTGCCCTGGGGCGCCACCACCATTTCGTTGCAAGGCTGGATATTCCAGAAGCTGTTTCTTTCGTGGGCTTCTCCGATTCATGCATCACTCGCCTATGCCATTGCCTTTATCCTGCTTTGGCTGGGACTGATGTGGATCCTTTATTCGCGAAAGATTTTCATCAAGGTCTAAGGAAAACGGATTTCTTTTGGAAGGAGACGCAATGGCAACTTACATCACACTGCTTCGATACACTTCGCAAGGCGCAGCCAACGTTAAGGACAGTCCCGCTCGTCTCGATGCGGGACGGGAGGCTTTCAAGAAGTTTGGCGTGGAAATCAAGGATACCTATCTATTGATGGGGCGATACGACCTGCTTTGTGTGATCGAAGCCCCGGATGACGAAACACTCGCGAAATGTATTTTGACCCTCGGATCTCAAGGCAACGTCGAAACCGAGACAATGAAGGCCTGGAATGAAGACGACTTTCGCAGGATCGTGGCGTCGGTTTAGCGGCAATAGGTCCAATATGTCCTATAGGTCCTATTAGAACCCGACTATTTCCTATACCCGGGCCCCCGCAACGGTCTCCCCGACAGCGCTGAAGTTCGTTTGCCTTCATCTACGCTGACCTGGCCGTTCACGATCACATAGTTAATGCCTTCCGGGTATTGATTTGGCGCCTCGAAAGTAGCTCGATCCAGCACTCGCTTCGGATCGAAAATCGTGAGGTCCGCGTAAAAGCCCTCGCGCAACAACCCGCGTTCGCGCAATCCGACGCGCTTGGCCGGCATTCCGGTCATCTTGTGAATAGCTTGCTCGAGCGTTAGCTGGTGCTCTTCGCGCACATACCGTCCCAGAATTCTCGGATAACTTCCCCACCCACGAGGATGCGACTTTGCCCTGGACAAAGGACCGTCTACCGCGCGTGCGCCACTATCGGTGCAGAAGCTGACAAACGGTGAGCGCATTGCTGCCCGCAGATCAGCTTCGTTCATCATGAAATAGATGGCGCCAGTTTGGCCGTGGTCGGCGAGGATCAGATCGAAAAGCGCATCCAGCTCGTCCTTGTTTTGTGCTACGGCAATCTCAGACAGTCGCTTACCCTGCAAAGGCTCCAGTTCCGGATTGACTACCGACCCGATTAGGACGCCGGAAGCCCCGCCACTCCCGAGGTAAATATTCTCCCACTCCTTCGAATCAGCAGGGATTTCCTTCTTCAGTTGCTGGCGAATTTGTGTATCTCGTAGCCGCGACAGCATCTTTTCAGTTCCACCCTCGAGCGCCCACGGCGGCAGGCATGCGCTCAGCGAGGTGCTGGCTGCGATGTATGGGTAGACATCCGCCGTGATATCCAGACCCTGCGCTCTGGCGCGTTTGATTTTTGCCAGGACTTCCGACATCCGTCCCCAATTCTTCTTGTACGCAGCTTTAAGGTGCCAAATCTCGACCGGAATCTGCGCGCGGCGGGCGATTTCGAAAACCTCGGCCAGCGATTCGTCGAGGGCGTTGGCCTCGCTGCGTTGATGGGTCGCGTAGATTCCGCCGTACTGGCGGGCCACCTTCGCCAACTCGACAATCTCATCTGTCTTAGCAAAGCGCGCCGGAACGTACTGCAGTGAGGTCGACAAACCGAGCGCGCC
>DATKIS010000387.1:0-5298 GCA_035543975.1 Pyrinomonadaceae bacterium | reverse complement strand
GGACCGCGGCTCGGGAAATTCGCCCACGCTTCGGCGTAAGAAACCTGAACGACCCTTTTAGCAAGCCCGAACATGATTAGCTTGCCAGACTTAGACAACGACTTGCTTCGCGAGTGTGAAGTGGAGACCTTCCGTGCGAGCGGGCCGGGAGGCCAGCACGTTAATAAGACGGAAAGCGCGGTGCGGCTCAGGCATATGCCTTCGGGCGTGGTGGTGAGTTCACAACAGGAGCGCAGCCAGCATCGGAACAAAACAATCTGTCTGCAGAAACTCCGCGACAAGGTCGAGCGTTTGAATTACCGCGCCCCTAAACGCGTTCCTACGCGCATCCCACGCAGCGCCAAGAAGCGAACCCTGGAGGAGAAGACCCGTCGCGGTGAAATCAAGCGGCTGCGTTCAAAGCCTTCAGCTGATGACTAACCTTTGGAGTGCGGCGGCTCGACCGTTTGGAGAGCGGCGGCTTGACGCCGCTTTCGTCTGCGGCGGCTTGACGCCGCTTTCGTCTCCGGTGGCTTGATGCCGCTTTCGTCTCCGGTGGCTTGATGCCTATTCGTTGACAAGTTCACCCCTAACCATGGTCGCGTCAAGCCGCGACCTACAAAAGCGGCGTCGAGCCGCCGCACTCCAAAGGCTCTCTCATCGTGTATCATCAAGTAAAGGGAGACTGCCGAACAAAATGATAACTGTCGCCAATCGAATTTACGTTAAGCAGGAATACGCTGAAGCCTTTGAACAAAGGTTCCGCGATCGCGCCGGGCTGGTGGATCAGATGCCCGGGTTCGTTTCCAACCAGGTTTTGCGTCCGGTAAACGATGGGGATCCCTACGTGGTGTTCACGATCTGGAATAGCCGCGAGGATTTTCTCAACTGGGTTCGCTCTGATGCGTTTACCAAGGGACACGCCCAGTCTGGAACGCTGCCGAAGGATGCGTTTTCAGAATCAAACAAGCTGGAGATGCATGAAATAGTCCAGGACTCGTCGCGTCCGGAGATGGAACCCGAACCCCACGGCGGTCCCTTCCGCATGCACTAGTTGAAATCTGGGAAACAAACGGTCCACGGAATAGCTCGAAACGAGAGTCTCTCACTTCGAGCTGTTTCGTGTGCTTTCGTGGATTGTCTTATTGCTGATTATTCCCTTCAGACTTGGCCACGATCTTTACGTGCTTCTTGATCGCATCGTCCAGAAAGGCCGAGCGTTCCCAACTCGTTCCGCTGGCGCGGTAGCGGATGACCCCCTCGTGGTCAACCACAATGTAAGTGGGAAAAGCTCGGACGTTGAAGGCCCGCTGTATTCGTCGATCGCGGTCCAGATACTGGGGCCAGATCATTTTGTTTTTGGTGGTGAACTCGCTCCAGGCTTCCTCATCAGTATCAGAGCTGATGCCGATCAGCACGAACGAGGACTCCTTCGTGTAACGCTTGTTTAGGCCACGCAGCGACGGAATAGACGCGACGCAGGGCGGGCACCAAGTGCCCCAGAAATCCAGGACTACTACTTTTCCGCGCAGATCCTCCAGGGACATGTGTTCTCCCTCCGCGGTGGTGATTGAAAAGTCGGGAGCGAAGGATTCTCGCGCTCGCCTCGGGTTTGCAATCATCTTGCGCGACTCCTCGACAAAGTCGCCGTCAGGCGCCAGCTTCACATAGTTTTCCAACTCAGCGATGCCCTCGGGGTCGCGACTCTGCTGCAATAGCGCCACCCCAAGATTGTGGTGCAGGATCGGCAACTCGACTTTGAGCGCCAGGCCCTGCCGAAATAGCTCTTCGGCCTCCGCCAGCTTCTTCTGGTCCTTGCTTTCCGCTTGCGACTGCACTGCGAGGCCTTTCAGGTTGTATGCGCGCGCGCGGAAATCATCATCGGTCGCCAGCTCCATCGCCCGGTCGCAGCTTTCCTTGACGTTCTTAAACGCATTTAGACCATAGTAAGCTTGGGCCATACCGAAGAAACACTCGGCCGACTGTTTACCGCGCAATTCATTGGCGCGCTTGAAACCTTTCAGCGCTTCTTCGTAGTTGCGGCGGCGTAGGAAATCGCGCGCTTTGAATAGCTCCGCTTTGTAAGCCTCGTCGCCATCCTGCGCGGCGCGGCCACTGCTCTCGCTCAGGCCGGGTCCGCCTGCCGGTAGCATCACGAGTAAAAGGGTCATGGCGAATCCGATTGTGAGTAGACGGCAAACGCGCCGTCCCAGAAGACCTGACTTGAGGTTCATCTTAGTCTCCCTCCTTGTGGGCGCATGATATCGCTTTCGTGGCGATTACCCAACAATCTAAACCGCATCGTATACTCCTGTCATGAACTGGCAGGACAATCTGGTTACTACTAACGATCAAATGCGTGAATTGCTTAGCGAGACTAAGAGCATCGCCGTGTTGGGCATCAAAACTGAGGCCCAGGCTTCTCAGCCGGCGTTCTATGTTCCGAGCTACATGCAAAGCGCAGGTTTCGACATTATTCCGGTTCCGGTTTATTACCCAGACGTCACCCAGATTCTCGGGGCAAACGTATACCGGAAGTTGGTCGACATTGCTGACGACGTCGACATGGTCAACGTCTTTCGGCGATCTCAAGATGTGGGCGCCCACCTTGAGGACCTGCTCGCCAAAAAGCCGAAGTCCGTTTGGATGCAACTGGGAATCAGCAACCAGGACGTCGCGGAACGATTAGCTCAGGCAGGCATTAAAGTGGTCCAGGACCGCTGTCTGATGGTTGATCATCGGCGTTTGCTGGGTAGCTGGTAATCGCTTCAGCCTTGAATTTTCAAAATAGAGCTTATGAATCCTGAACCTACGTATCGGGCCGCCCGGGCGGTATCCGCCACCATTGAAGCCCACTTTGCCAGGCACCTCGGGGCGGCTCGAGAGCGCGGCGAGGACGAACTGGCGCCGGAGCCGGACGCAGCCACCATTGAAGCAATCATCGACGCTACGTTCTGGGCCAGCTTGCGGCGAGAGGAAGGCCGCTCGCCAAAAATCTCGCTCGCCTTTTTTCCGCCCGAACAAGTGCCGCAACCGCTCATGTTTGAACGCCCCTTACCGTTTACTCCCCATGTCCTGACCAAACTGGGGCCGGCGGTTGAACGCCCGGGAATTCATCTCGGCGTCTGGCGCCCCGGCGGCGAAGGTTTATCGAACGCAAATGACGGTCGGTTGCATGTCTGGGGAGCCACGCGCAAGGTTCCAAGTTTCTGCTTCGTGTTGGAAGTCATCGAACCAGGGTTGCTGGTCATCAAACACCGGCGCATGGACGGCTTTGGCAAGTTTGCAAATGTGGCAGTGCTCAAAGGTCAGGAAGCAAAGATAGTCGATGAACAGGGCGCAAGTTTGCCCGACTGCCCGCCGCTGCTTAAGGCCCTACTTCCCTTCACCTCGCCTGGCTCGTGGGCACACAAATTCAACCTGCACGTCCAGCTCGCGGCTTCCATGCGCGCGCACGGGCATGGCGGCTCGCTGCTGGTGGTCCCGACGGGGAGTGAGGCCTGGCGACAGTCAATTGCCCAGCCGATTGTCTATTCCGTCACGCCGCCTTTCTCAGCCCTCGGCGATTTGATGCGACAGGAAATCAACGACACAAATGAATCGCTGGTAGACGCCGCGGTGCGGAAAGCGGTGGACACAGTTGCCGGTCTGACGGCGGTGGACGGTGCCACCATAATCAACGATCAGTATCAGGTGTTGGCGTTCGGCGCGAAGATCAGGCGCCCACAGGGAAGTGAGCCGGTCGACCAGATGGTGGCGACCGAGCCCATCGTTGGAGATCGCCCTCTCGTGGTTCAGCCAGTGCAAACCGGAGGCACGCGCCACTTGTCGGCGGCCCAGTTCGTCCACGATCAACAGGACTCTATCGCGCTGATAGCTTCACAGGATGGTCGCTTTACCATCTTCGCCTGGTCGCCATGTGAACAGATGGTTCATGCGCACCGGGTCGATACTTTGTTGCTGTAACTGTCAGAACCACCTGCGTCAGCGGGTGGTCTTCGACTAACCGTCAAAACCACCTGCGTCAGCGGGCGGTGAGAGAAAACAACATTCATGAGCACACCTATCAATATGCACGCCGCACGCATGGCAATGAACAATGACCCGGAGGTTCGCAACTGGGTGGAAGCCTGGCTGAAGAGCAAGGAACGAGCGTCCGCGTTAACCATGACGGACGAGGATTTTGAGAAACACTGGCTATACGTGCGTCCCGAGCGAATGCATGAGGGCGCCGTGGAAGCGTTTACTGCTTACCACCAGCGCACTAGTTAGTGGACTTTGCTAACCGTCCGCGACCCTGCACGAACCAAGCCGAACATCTGCTTCGTGCCGTTTCGTGGATCGTTCGTGTTTTGGAAGTCCAGAGCCAGCCAGCTGACCCGGCTCTCGGCTTTGCAGGCACAGCCAAACCGTGATAAAAGGCCAGCATCAAAACACCAGTTAACGCTGGATTCCGTCATAGTTCCTTAGCAAAAAACCATATCCAAAACTCGCCGGCATGACGTCCGCGCCTGGAGAACCACCATGCTACGAATTCGAAACTACTTCCTAATCATCGCCACCTTCGCAATCGCTATCGGCAATTGCACCGCCACCCTGGCGCAAACAGCCAACCGGAACGGTGCTCCCCAGGCTCCTTTGGTGGCGCCACGTCTTGATTTTGAGAAATACAAACTCAAGAACGGTCTCGAAGTGATCCTGCTCAAGGACGCCCGCCTGCCGCTGGTGGCAGTCAACTTGTGGTATCACGTTGGGCCCGCCAACGAGCGCCCGGGACTGACTGGTTTCGCGCATCTCTTCGAGCACATGATGTTTCAGGGGTCGAAACATATTGCCGACGACGCCCATTTCAAGCTGCTCGAAGGCGCCGGGGCCAGCGACATCAACGGCACCACCGATTTCGATCGGACCAACTACTTCGAGACGTTGCCCTCAAACCAACTGGAGCTGGCGCTCTGGCTGGAGAGCGACCGCATGGGCTACCTGCTCGATACGCTCGACAATGCCAAACTGGCCAACCAGCGCGACGTTGTTCGGAACGAACGCCGACAGGGTGAAAACTCTCCCTATGGTTTGGTAGAAGAAGAGGTCTACCACCAGCTCTTTCCGAAAACACACCCTTACTACGCGTCGGTAATCGGCTCGCACGCTGACATTGAATCAGCCCGGCTGAAGGACGTGCGCGAGTTTTTCAAAACTTACTACGCGCCTAATAACGCCAGCCTGGCGATTGTGGGCGACATCGATAAGGTCCAGGCAAAGGCACTGGTGGAAAAATATTTTGGCCCGATCGCCGCCGGCCCCCCAGTACCCAAGCTC
>DATKIS010000386.1:0-3512 GCA_035543975.1 Pyrinomonadaceae bacterium | reverse complement strand
GTCCACTCGGTTGACTTTGCCTCTTCCATCACCAACACCCGGGCGCCACCATCGTTTCCTACTCCCGGGCGCAGTCTCCAGATCGTGACACCGATTTCCATCACTTCCACATTTGCTTTCAGTGTCAACAGGACTGCAGGGGTCTTACGCACATAGCGCGGTGCTTTCGCCGAGGTTGGTTTTCTGGTTTTGTTTACTGATGGGCTGGTCGCTTTAACAGTGGCGGCGGGGCGGGCTTTGGTAAATTCCTCAAGCACGATTTGCCGAGAGCCATCGCCTTGCGACCTGGTGGTCGTCGCGAATGGCAGCGATAGCGCCGCCAACAACGCGAGGCCGAGGGCTAACGTATACGAGTTTCGAGTTGCCAGTTTACCCACAGTGGTCATATCTCCTCCCAAACCCTTTGGATCGAATATTCTTTACCCGTAATACAACCAGATGCGACGAAGAACGGCGAAAGCGATCGCCAGGACAACCAAAGCTGAAAACGTTCGCTCAGACAACTAACGCTGAAAACGTTCGCTAAGAATGTAACGCTGAAAGCGTTCGCGAATTGCAGCCCAGGGTTTGCTTTGAAACCCTGGGTTCAAAAGCCCCAAAAGATTCTTCGCAACTCTGAAGGAGTTGCGTCGCCGCTAGTCAACCACAAGCTGGCGCAACTCTTTCAGAGTTGCATCTTCGAGAGTGAATACATCTCTCCCCAGGGTTGAAGCAACCCTGGGCTGCAACTAGCGAACGCTTTCAGCGTTATTCACCGAACGCTTCCAGCGTTTTTCACCATGCCCTGAGCTCTATAGCAATCTCGGTCCTGGAGTCTTCCACAATCTCCCTCGTGCCGGGCAGAGTGCGCTCAACGATTGGCCGCAGCGAGAGGTCAACGCTTGGCGGCCGCGAGCCTGTAGATCAGCTTGATAACCGTCGTCGGCACCATCCCGTCGTCGTTGCAGGCGGCAATGTTAATCATCATGTTGCCTTGCTGCACCGGCTGCAAAGTTGAGGTGGACGGAAAGAGATTGAACGTCTTATCTCCCGGTTTGCCCTTTCCCTCAGCGAAAGCTCCTTTGAGGAAGGCGATAGGACATTGATTCTTGTAGTTCCCAATCCTGGATTCCGGCAAGGCAGAGTAGTTAGCCACATAGGCGGTTTTGCCCTGCTGAAGAGTCAAGGAATCCACCCTTAGATTTATGACTACGTCGTCGAACGAATGCCCGAAAAGCGGTTCTCGTAATCTCTTCAGCGGAAAGTTTATCGACTGTCCCAAAACCATGGCCCGTTCGAGATGCAGCACGGCATTGTCGGCATCCTTCTTGGCTAAAAGCGCGAGCCCCAAATAAGCATGGGCCGCCCCATCATTCGGTGTGGCTTCAAGGTAGCGACTGCCAATCCGGATGGTTTCGTCATACATGCTGCTCCGGAAACTGATTTCAATGTCCTTGAGCGTTACTGGCCCGGTCGGCTGCAACCCGGCCGCCGCGGCGGGCGATCTGCCGGAGGCTTTGGCGTCCAGGGTAACAATGCGATTGTTTGCCAGGTCGACAAAAAGTCCCTGGGGAAACTTGCTGATGTAGGCACGAAAGTCGGAAGGGTTTTGACTGTCCTTGATTGCGTTCCAGTAGGACATCTCTGGAGAATCACCACCGCCGGAATTGCCGGGCGGCCGCACGAAGTTTGCTCGCGACTTTGCGAGTGAAGCAAACTGGCCGTCCGGATATTTTTCCAAATAAGACTTGAAGTCGTCGGGACTGTTGCTGTTCTTTATTGTCTCCCAATACGAAAGCTCGATTGCCGCCGGGTCAACTACCGCGATGTTGGGAGTGTCGGAGCCGCGCGCCATCGAGGCAGAGTTGGTAACCGCCAGCACCAACTGCTCCGCGCGATAACCCTCGATAATGGCGAAAGGCCGCTGTTGTTTGGTTGAGCCCAGATCGATGGTGATACGCTTGGGCACAGTGTCCTGGATATGCTTTACCAGTTGGGAAAGGGTGATCTCGCCTTTCTCATTGGCGGCGGCGCCCTTTAATCCTTCCACCAGGGCCCAACTGAAATACCCCTGCTTCTTTTCGGTGTACTCGTAGGCGCGCTGGCCGATGCCGGTAGCATACACGGTGGCAAACGCCTGCACTTCGCGGTTGCGCACATCGAAATTGAAAGCGCTGGTGTAGGCATTGCTCAAGGGGTTCGGCGCATCGGCACGTCCGCCAGGATCATTGCGACAGGCATCCAGCAGCACGAGAACCTGACCGACGCCGGTATCTTTGATTCTCTCTTTAACTCGATTCAGGCTGATCGCAGTTTCTTCAAGAAACGAGATTTGGTCGCTGATCTGCGCATCTGACGGCATCAGAAAAGCCTGCCCACCTCGTTCCATTCCGTGGCCCGCGAAGGAGATCAACAACAGGCCATCCTTCGGCACTGCCGTGCTGAGGTTCGATAACCGGCGCAGAATGTTGACGCGCGTTGGTTGCCGTTCCATGGGCTGAGCGGTCGATAGCAGAATCACCTGGTCTGGCGGAAAGCCAGCGTACCGCACGAGCGCGTCGGCAATTAAGCGAGCGTCGTTGTCGGAACCCTTGAGTGGACTGATTTGCGGATCCATGTATTTGTCGACGCCGATCACGAGCGCCCATCGTTTCGCACCTACCGGGAGGCTCTTAATCTGATCAACCTGGGAGACGACTGAAGCCGCAGGTGATGACGGCGGTGTTGACCCGGCGGTTTTGGTTGGCGACGCCGGCAATTGCTCGAGTTGACGACTGGAAGGCGGCGACTGCTGCGCCGGCGGATCTTGCTTTGGCGGAGCAAACGCCTGCGGAGCCGGCTGAGTGTTAACGACGGACTGAGTTTGTTGCGCCGGTGGTCGTAGGGTTTCCGCCAGTTGGGCGACAGGTTTATCGTCGGGTTGAGAGATGCCCGCCGCAGGCTCTGAGGCGCGGGCGGAGGTCGGGCTTAAACGGATTACATTTTGGCCGGGAGCCGCGGCACTTGGCGGCGCACTATTGCCGGCTGCTGCCAGTGTCGTCTGAATTTCTTTGGTTAGCCGTTGGCCCAACTTGGCGTCGATGGTGGTTAACTTCCTGGCTTGTTCGTTGGCCGCGTCTGCCTGACCCAACCGCGCGTAGGCCTGTCCCATTCCAAAGTAGGCGTCCGAATAGTCCGGCTGCAACTTGATGGCGCTCTTGAAAAACGGCACTGACTTTTCGAAGTCAGCGCCCTTGAGGTAGGCAAAGCCAATCCCGTAGTAGGCCTCGGCATAACCTGGATCCAGGCTGGTGGCTTTGACGAGCGGGGCAAAGGCTTCTCCGTGACGGCCCATCGCGTTGTAAGCGTACCCGAGGTCGTGTTGGGACTTGGCATTGTTGGGGTCAAGGCGCGCCTGTTCTTTGTAGGCAGCCAGTCCTTCCTCCCACTTGCCGGTATTAAAATAGGCATCGCCCAGACCTCCGTACGCAGCGGCGTAGTTCGCATCGAGACGTATCGCGATTTTGTAGGTGTCGATGGCTTCCGGCCACTTG
>DATKIS010000385.1:0-3798 GCA_035543975.1 Pyrinomonadaceae bacterium | reverse complement strand
AGCTGCGAGAACTCGGCGCGGAGGTGCTGGTGTTTAAGGCGGACGTATCAGACTTTGCCAGTATGAGTTCCGTGTTCGCACAGGCGGAGGAACGCTTCGGCCCGATTCACGGAGTGATACACGCTGCGGGTGTGATGGGGGGCGGCCTGGTGGAGCTGAAGACGCGTGAGATGGTGCGCAATGTGTTTGCACCTAAAATTGGCGGAACGCTCGTCCTTCACGAACTGCTTGAGAAACGATCGTTTGATTTCGTGTTGCTGTGTTCGTCGATAAGCGCAGTGACTGGGGCGCTGGGCCAGCTTGACTACGGCGCGGCGAATGCTTTCATGGATGCGTTTGCTCAGGCGTGGTCAGCGCGAAGCGAGAACTTCGTAACTTCCGTTAACTTCCCCGCCTGGCGGGAAACGGGCATGGCCTTAAGAGCGGCGGCACACCCCGGCTATGGAGATCTCGTAAAGCAAGATCTCGAGAAGGGGATGTTGACAAGCGAAGCCCTCGAGGTTTGCCGGCGTATCCTTTCCAGTAGTGTCAGGCTCCCTCAAGTCGTGGTTTCGCCTCAGGCTCTTGGATCACTTCTGGAACAGCATTTACGGCAGATGGCTAAGGACGTCACAACCCAGCCGGCTCAGCCGCCGGCAAAGCTGCAAGCATACGCGCGACCTTCTCTGAAGAATCAATATGTGCCTCCCGAAACCGAAATCGAGAAAGTCATCGTCGAATGTTGGAAAGAGGTCATAGGCGTCGATCTTATAGGTGTTCACGACAACTTCCTGGAGCTTGGAGGCCACTCCCTGATGGCAGTGCAGTTGCTCTCCCGCCTGCGCGACCGATTCCAGGTGGACTTGCCTTTTCGCAGTTTCTTTGATTCGCCGACTGTGGCTGAGTTGGTGCCGCTCATCGAACACGAGCAGCGTATGCAGAGTGCAGCTCCAACCGATTCGATTGAGATCATCGCGCGCCCTGGCCAGACTCTCGAAAACCTCATGATTGAATTGGAAGAATAAGTCCGGCGCGCGAAGTCGCTTAGCCAACACTGATTTTTCGTACCAAGCTACTCGGAAAAAAATTCCAACGTAATGAATACACTGCTTGAAAAGCTGTCGGGGCTTTCGCCGGAAAAACGCGCGCTGCTCGCCAAGCGTTTGCCGCCGCTCTCGTTTGCACAACAGAGGTTGTGGTTTCTGGACCAGTTGGAGCCCGGCAGCGCGGTCTACAATGTGCCGACGTCCGTGCGCCTTACGGGTGAATTGGACATCGATGCGTTGAACTTCGCACTGGACGAAATCGTGCGACGGCACGAGTCTCTACGAACGATTTTCGTAGTCATTGAAGACGAGCCCAGACAACTGATCCTGCCGGCGACGAAGAACATGCTGGTCGTCGTGAACCTCAGCGATCTCGATCCTGCCGCCCGCAAAAACGAAGTCGACCGCAGAGTAAATGAAGCGTCTCACAAGCCGTTTGACCTGAATACCGGACCATTGCTTCGTGTAACGCTGCTATCCCTGGGCCAGTCTGAGTATGTCTTGTCATTGACGATGCATCACATCATTTGTGATCGCTGGTCCATGAGCATTCTTATCGGTGAACTGCTCACTCTTTATCATGCCTTTGCAGCCGGTAAGCCCTCGCCGCTTCCGGAGCCGACTATTCAATACGCCGATTACGCCCGATGGCAAAGAGAGTGGCTGAGCGGTGAAGTGCTCACTAACCAGCTTGCCTACTGGCGCGAAAAACTCGGTGGGACGCTGCCATTGCTGGAACTCGCAACGGACAAGCGGCGACCTTTAATACAGAGTTTTCGCGGCGCCCGGCTGCCGATTTCTATGCCCGAAGATCTCACCGGGAAGCTTAAGAACCTCAGCCAAAAGTATGGCTGCACTTTATACATGACCGTGCTCGCGGCGTTTCAGATATTGCTTTACCGCTACACCGATCAGGAGGACATCATAGTCGGCACTCCGGTCTCTGGTCGCAGTCGTTCCGAGACCGAGAACCTCATCGGGTTTTTCGTCAACACTCTGGTAATGCGCACAGACCTGTCTGGTGCGCCAACCGGCGTAGAGGTCTTGAATCGCGTCAGGGAGGTAGCCCTCGGGGCGTATGCGCATCAGGAGCTGCCGTTCGAAAAGCTGGTGGAAGAACTAGAACCGCAGCGAGACCTGAGTCGTGCGCCACTGTTTCAGGTGATGTTCGTGCTGCAAAACACACCGACCCATGCGGGCAACTCGCTCGATGCTACGAAGCTCAAGCTCAGCCGGGCGGGAGACGAGCTCGAGACGTCCAACTTTGATTTGACTCTCACGTTTACTGATTCGCTGCATAGCTTGCGCGGAATCATCGAATACAACATAGACCTTTTCGCTGAGCAAACAATTAAGCGAATGGCGGGGCATTTTCAAACGCTGCTGAAAGGCATCGTTGAAAATCCGCAGCAGCAGATCCGATCACTGCCGCTACTGAGCGAGCTAGAGCGACAGCAACTGCTCGTTGAATGGAACGACACTGCAACTGAATATCCGCGAGAGTCGTGCATCCATGAATTGTTCGAAGCCCAAGTTGAGCGTACGCCGAACGGTATCGCGGTGGTGTTTGCGGATGAGCAGCTTAAGTATAGAGAACTAAACGAGCGCGCGAATCAACTCGCGCATCACCTCCGGTTGCAGGGAGTAAGAACGGAAACACGCGTCGGTCTATACGTGGAGCGAAGCCCACTGTTGCTGGTCGGACTGCTGGGGATACTGAAAGCCGGTGGGACTTATGTACCTTTGGATCCCGAATATCCGGCCGAGCGATTGCGGTACATGCTAGCGGACGCGGGAATCGACATTCTCCTGACGCAGTGGCGCTTGCAGACCCACTTGTCCGTGACAGTTAAGCAGGTGGTCCTGGATGAAACGCTGGACTCAGAAGCAGATTTGCCAAAGAGCAATCCGGAGCCGTGGGCGACTACGGAGAATGCAGCTTACGTAATCTACACATCAGGATCGACTGGCGCGCCGAAAGGAGTAGTGTGCGGGCATGGCAATCTGGTGAATGTGTTGATGGCGAGTGTGAGGACTTTCGGAATTACCGGTGCCGACCGGTTGCCGGCGCTTGCCTCGGCTGCGTTTGATATTTCTCTCTTCGAGTTGCTGACGCCGTTGCTGGTCGGTGGAGTTGTCGAAGTATGCGACCGGGATCAGGTGTTAGAGATGAAACAGCTCCTTCAGGCGGTAAGGCGGTCTACGTTGCTGCACACGGTGCCGTCGCTGATGCGCGAGTTGTTACGAGCGCTCGAGGACGAGCCACGTGAAGGCGCGGACGCTGTGAGATTACGCCAGTTGTTCATCGGTGGAGATTCGGTGCCGCCCGTGCTGATTGAAGAGATGAAGAAATTGTTTGGCGAGGCAGAAGTGCGGGTGCTGTATGGACCAACAGAAGCAACTTTGTTCTGCACAAGCCACCTGGTAGACGGGCGCGAAAGAGGACGGCAACAGATCGGACGACCACTGGCAAATGTGCGGATGCAAGTTTGCGACGGGCGCGGAGAGTTAACGCCGGTGGGAGTAGTCGGTGAGCTTTACATCGGGGGCGCCGGAGTAACGCGAGGATACCTCGGACGAGACGAGGACACTAACAGGGTCTATGTAGAGTTGGATG
The DNA here is from genome assembly GCA_035543975.1 of Pyrinomonadaceae bacterium. GTDB lineage: Bacteria > Acidobacteriota > Blastocatellia > Pyrinomonadales > Pyrinomonadaceae > PSRF01. The sequence goes on along the minus strand of DATKIS010000385.1, from coordinate 156 downwards.
GGGAAAGATATTACCGGACGGGAGATTTGGTGAAGTGGGGTAGTGAGGGAGAGTTGGAGTATGTAGGCAGAAGAGATGGGCAGGTGAAGGTGCGCGGCTACCGGATTGAGTTGGGAGAGATCGAGGCGGTGCTGCTGCGGCATGAGGGAGTGAACG
>DATKIS010000384.1:0-5571 GCA_035543975.1 Pyrinomonadaceae bacterium | reverse complement strand
GATGATGCTCCCGCCGAAGATATTCTGGCGGCGTACGCGCCTGAAATTGAGCGGCTCAAGGCGCTTGGCGGCTACGTCACTGCCGATGTGATCGACATCAGTCCCCTCACGCCCGGTTTGGACGAGATGCTGGCAAAGTTTAGTCGCGAACACCAGCACGATGAAGACGAGGTGCGCTTCATCATTCGCGGACGCGGACTCTTTCACATCTATCCGGTACAGGGACCATTGACGGCCATTGAAGTGGAACCCGGCGATCTGCTGAGCGTGCCCCGTGGGACCCGCCACTGGTTTGGCCTTTGCGCTGACCGGCAGATTCGGGCCATCAGGTTGTTTCAGGACAAGGCGGGTTGGGTGCCTCGCTACACCGGCAGCGGCGCTGAGAGCCGTTATCAGCCAGTGTGTTTCGGCCACGGGGAGCCAGGGAGGAAAGGATAAATGCGGGGGAAGGGGTAAGAGGGGAAGGGGGGAAAAGGAAAAGCGACGCGAGTGTTTTCACCTTTACCCGTTCCCCTTTTCCCCAGTTTCTTGATATGTCTGAAGCAAACGTTCGGGCCATCCTTCTGGACATCGAAGGAACCACCACTCCCATTGAGTTTGTCTACAAAGTTCTCTTTCCTTACGCCCGTAGGCAGGTAAGAGAGTTTGTTCATGAGCACTATCATTCCGAAAGCCTGCAGCCCGATATCCTCGCCTTAAAAGCCGAACACCGTTCAGACCGCGAACAAGGTCATCAGCCCCCGGAGTGGTCTGGTGATTCAGTTGATGATCAGGTGGAGGCATCAACGCAATACGTTTACTGGCTGATGGAACAGGACCGCAAATCAAAGGCTCTGAAATCTCTGCAGGGAAAAATTTGGGAAGGTGGCTATCTTGACGGTTCTCTTCAGGGCCAGGTGTATCCTGACGTTCTGCCAGCTTTCAAACGCTGGCGCGAGCAACAACGATCTATCCACATTTACTCTTCCGGGAGCGTGCTGGCCCAGAAACTGCTCTTTGCACACACAACTGACGGCGATCTGACTAACTACCTTAATGGGTATTTCGATACTGGCGTGGGTGCGAAGGCGGAAGCGTCGAGCTATCAGGTTATCGCCAATGAAATCAGATCTGCCGCCGCCGGGATATTATTCGTGTCAGATGTAAGTGCGGAACTTGACGCTGCGAGAACCGCGGGGATGGTGACGGCTCTGTGTGTGCGCTTAGGAGGTTCCGGCCCAAAAGACAGCCCGCATCAAATCGTTCGGACGTTTGGGGTTATCTTCCCCTAGCCTAATTTCAGACAGCCGGCCAACCTTGCGTTTGCTCGACCACGTCGTCGAGTAATGCATCCCATTTCGCGAGTGATGACTCGATCGGGAAACGCGTAAGCACTTCGCGAGCACGCGCAGCCAGAGCGTGCCGCGCCGCGCCATCACCCATTAACGACGCAAGTGCAGATGCTAACGCCGGAGTACTGTTGGTCGTTACGATCAAGCCGTCTATACCGTCGCGCAGCAGTGAACGGACTGGCGCACCCGCATCCATTGCCACTACCGGAACCCCGCAGGCCAGCGCTTCCCAGATGGCATTGCCAAAACCTTCCACCCACGAAGTCGACACGAAGAGATCGGCTCCGTCGAGGATTGTGTAAGGTGCATCTACAAATCCGTGCAGGTGAATACGGCCGGGAGCCAACTCAGAAATGCAGCGGATAAGTTGCGAACGCAACGGTCCATCGCCATGAACTTCAAGATCCCACTCCGGGAAGTCGTGAGCGACACGGGCGAACGCGCGAACGAGTAGTTCAGGGCGCTTCTCTTGAGACAGGCGCGAGAGCGTGACCAGGCGCCGGCGTTGTCCATTGCGTTGGATCCGCATTGGCGGCGGCGCAATTAGAGGATTAGGAATGGCCCAAGCGCGTGCGCCTTGTTGCGCCAGCCAGTCAGCGATGCTCGGTTGAGGTGCGACGACCGCATGAGCGCGGCGGTAAAGGGCCTTGCGTACGCCTTGCCATTTGCCGAGCGAGACCCGTGCCGAGTCGGTTTGCTCGCAGGCAATGACCGGCACACCAGTTCCGTACATGGCGGCAATTACGCGGACGTTTGTCATGTCGATAATGGGGATTACGACGTCGGGCGCTGTGGTTAGAATCCCGTAACGTAGCATTGTGATCAGGCCCATCTCCCCGATCAGAGCCAGGCAGCCGTCTCGCTGCAAACCGCGCACCACTGGCGCAACCGAATCGTGGTTCAACTCAACCGCGCGGGCCAACCTGGGTTTACCGATATCACGCCGTTTGACCCGAGGATCGATGGTGTAGGGTGAAGGCCTCGATCGTTGGGACACAGTCAGAATAGTGACAGGCCAACCGTGCTCCGCCCAGGCGTTAGCCAGATTCACGCAAACTCGCTCCGCCCCGCCTGTGTTCAGGCTGCCAATAACGAGAGTGATACGCATTGCTTTGAAGGGGACTCAGCCCCGGTCCAGGTCTAGTCAGCGGGATAGGCGGCAATAACGTCGAGCATTACCATCGCGCCGGCCGGCAGGGCCAGCGCGGCAAACGCGGTGCGAGCAGGCAATGGGGTAACGCCAAGTCCCGGAAGCCAAGCGGCGTAGAGTTGATCCACGGCTTTGAAATCCTTGATGTCGGCCAGCAACAAGGTAACTTTGACTATATCCGCGGGCGAGCATCCGGCAGCGTTTAGGATCGCGTCGACGTTGGATAGCATTCGCCGTGTCTGGGCCTCGAGTCCTTCCTCCAGCTTGCCATTGTCCGGATCACGTCCGGTCTGCCCAGTGACGAAAACAAGATCACCGGTACGGATAGCCTGCGAGTGTGTGCCAATCGAGTGCGGTGCACCGTTGGTTGCGATCTTAATCTTGTTGACCATAGTCGTAGGTTCCTATTCAAGCATTAGCTGAGTGCCAGCCTATTTCTCAATGCGTTCAGCCCTAAGTGGGATTTCAAACTTCACTTTGACCTGACCGCCACTGAGCGGCGCCAAATCCATTAGCTGTGGTTGACAGGGGAAGATGATCTGCAGCAGCACCACGTTTGTCGGGTCAAGGAAATCAAGATCGAAGTAGTGGAATTGCGTGATGTTCGAGGCGTAGATCCACAGATTATTCTGATCCCGTATCCACTTGCTAAAACTCTCGCTCTCCATCGGCTCGGTACGGATCTCCAGCGGAACTTCCGTTAGGATCTGTTTGGTAAGCTCGAAATTCTCGAAAGCATATTGCCAGCTCTGCTCGTAAGGCCGCTTGGTGGAGCCGCGTTCTCGAGGCAGGTTGCCCTCCTGCTTCATGCAAATATTCTCACGCACGAATGCTTCCTGGTCGTTGTCGACCGGATAGTCCCCTTTGGTAAGCCGATCGAGAAAGTGCGCCAGGTCACGGCTGGTAGTGAAAACTCTGCGAATGATGCTGAAGTAAGTGATCGCGGTGGGATTGATGTCAAAGCTGGGAATGCGTTTGGGTTTCCAAAGCGGAAGCAGGTTGAGACCGTATAACCCACCAACGACGCTAATTAGGTGGATGTTTTCGCGTCGCTCGGGAGCCACTCCTTCATAGTGAGCGCGAAACTCCTTAAACTCACTTAATGATCCGTCCTGAGCGCCGTCGTCGGTCCCGTAAAATACATTTTCGGGGTGGTCATGATACATCTCACGATTGAAAGCTCGGGGTGCTTGTGTGCTCACGGTTTCCTCTTTTCAAGATTGGTGTTTGCTAAGTTTAATAACTGGATAGCGAGTTTCTCTCCCAAGTCTTTGCCCTGTCTGGAGACAACGGACGGCAGTAGGTCCAGCAAAGGTGGGAGCAGCGAATAGATCACAGCCCTGCCTTTGTTTCCAAATCCCTGATCCGCGGCAGCACTTCGCGCCCGAAGATGATCATTTCGCCGAGCTTCGGCCAGCCCGCTATTATGAATTGCGTGATGCCAATGCGCTTGTATTCAAGAAATATCCTTGCCAGCTCCTCCGGCGATCCGACGAGGGTCATCGCTGACGATCCGTAGTAAGGCACCAGTCCGGCCGTCAGATTCTGGTTCAACCATCCCACATTGTCCGCTGATGCGAGTGCTTGTTTCAGTGTTTGGGAATCGCTTTGGGTAAGAATGTTTCGCTCTTCCCTGCCGATCTCTTCACTGGGGAGCAAGGCGGCGGCCGCCTCGATTGCTTCCTCGCGGCTCGGTCTGCAAATCACGCAGAGCCGCAGGCAGACTTCCACGTCACGTTCGTGGAACCTGGACACCATGGGTGCCAATTTCTCTGGCGTATCAATCAATCGCAACCAACAGGAGCCGCGGTTGATCGCCAGGTGTTGGGCCGCTTCGGAGTGGCCTGAGACATAGATTTCAGGCGCGCTGCGATCAGGCGCGAGAAACGGCGTTAACAGTTTTCCCTGTTCCACTCGAAAGTAACTGCCTTCGAAATTTACGCCCCCGTTGTTTCGCCAGAAAGAATGACAAACTGTCAGGAATTCCTCAGCTCGGGCATAACGTTGATCATGTTCGAGAAAGTCGCCATAGCCGCGTTGTTCCGCCGTCGAGCTTCCGGCGACGATGTTCAAAGCAACGCGTCCGCCAATCAGACCGGACAGCGTATTTATCTGCTGCACGAAAGTCGTTGGCTGCATTAGCCCCGATCGATAGGCAACAATAAACTTGAGCTTGGTAGTCGCTTGGCCCACCGCGCAGGCTATAGCGATAGTGTCCGGCTCGTAACGGCTGAATGAAAGCAACACCGACTCGATGCCAACCTCCTCTGCCGAGCGGGCAAACTTCACCCATCCGTCCATGTCCGGCAACGCGGCCGGCGAGGTGTCCCTGGTGGTCAGCACTCTTGACGTCTCCTGGGCGGTGCTCATGCCGACTTCGCCGCCCTTCGGAAACATCCAATGGAATCTTAGACTCATGACTATTATCGTCGCGGCTAAACCTGCCCCTGGGACCCATCTGAACCGATTGAATTAAGTCGTTGCTCGGCTTTTCGAACCAGGGGAAGGACGTCACGACCGAATATGTCGAGCTCATCGACTTCGGGCCAGCCCGAAATAATAAACTCGCTGACACCAATTTTTTTGTATTCGATAAAGGCGTCCGCGATCTCCTGGGGAGTTCCCAGTAGAGTCGTCCAAACTGGACCGTAGTTTCGGACAAATCCAATCCACAGAGAACGGCTCAGCCAGCGCTTATCGCTCGCGAGGTTTGCACCCTCTCGGTACATCTGGGAGTCGTCCTTAAGCCTGGTCGTGCTTTCATTCTTGTCGGCAGGGAGCAAATCCTCAACCGCCTTCACTGCTTCCTCGTGCGTTGGACGGCATATCAATCCCAGTCTCAGACATACTCGAATCCCTCGCGCTCGGACCCGCTCGATCACAGGCCGCAGCGTTTCCGGTTCTTCGATCACGCGTAGCCAACAGGTGCCCTGGGTCGAGGCCAAATTCTCAGCTCGTTCCGAATGGCCCGAAACGTAGATTTCAGGTGACGTCCGATCCGGAGCGACAAACGGAGTCAGAACTTTTCCCAGCTCCAGTCGATAGTGTTTACCTGCGAAACTAACGTCACCGTTCCGTCTCCAAAAGGAA
>DATKIS010000383.1:0-8190 GCA_035543975.1 Pyrinomonadaceae bacterium | reverse complement strand
AGTGGAGATGGTGATGCCGGGAGACAACGTGGCGATGGAGATCGAGCTGATCGCGCCGATTGCGATGGAGAAGGGCTTGAGATTCGCCATCCGCGAAGGCGGTCGCACGGTGGGCGCCGGTACAGTGTCGGATATTGTTGAGTAAGTCTAATAAGTCCTATAGGTCTTGTAAGGCGGATGGCCGCTGGAAATGAACTTATGCTGAACGAAAAGATCAGAATCAGACTGAAAGCCTACGACCATCGCGTGTTGGACCAGTCGACCGCGGAGATTGTGGAAACCGCGAAGCGAACCGGTGCGCGAGTGGCCGGGCCGATACCTTTGCCGACGGTCAAGAATAAGTGGACTGTGCTTCGTTCGCCCCACGTTGACAAGAAGTCGCGGGAGCAGTTTGAAATCAGAACGCACAAGCGCCTGATGGATATTCTGGATCCAACGCCGCAGACCGTCGACGCGCTGATGAAGCTGGACTTGCCCGCTGGCGTGGACGTTGAGATCAAGGCTTTCGGCAGACAGTAACGGCATTGCCGATTTCCAATTGCCGATTTCCGGTTGGCTGTTGGAAGGCAAGCTTGGGTTTTCGCGAGTAGCGTGATGTCGAGTTGAAGATTTGAAATCGGCAATCGGCAATTGAAAATCGGAAATAAACAAATGATTAACGGGATCATCGGAAGAAAAATCGGCATGACGCAGATCTTCGCGGCGGACGGCAGGGTTACACCTGTCACCGTCATCAAGGCCGGGCCCTGCGTTGTCGTGCAAAAGAAGTCTGCCGCAGGGGCTGATGGTTATGACGCAGTGCAAGTCGGGCTGGTGGATGAGAAACCCCCGAAACTGAAGAACGTCACCAAGCCGATGCGCGGGCACTTCGAAAAAACTGGCGGCGGAGTTCCGCCCACCCGCATTCTCAAGGAGTTTCGTCTGGACGAATCCTCGAGCGAAATGAATGTGGGCGACAAGATTCTCGTTGATCAGTTTGCTGATGGCGACCTGGTGGACGTGGTAGGCAAGTCGAAGGGCCGCGGCTTTGCCGGCACCATCAAGCGTCACCATTTTAATCGCGGTCCAGAGAGCCACGGCTCGATGAACGTGCGCGCGCCGGGCTCGATCGGCGCATCGGCGTATCCGTCACGGGTCGTCAAGGGGATGCGGTCGTCGGGTCATATGGGCGACGCGCGGATTACGGTAAAGGGGTTAACAGTGGCGAGGGTCGACGCGGAGAACAATCTCCTGATGATCCGCGGTGCGGTTCCCGGCGCCAATGGAAGCGTGGTGGTGGTGCAAAAGGCCGCCAAGCGCGTCAAAAGGATCAGGTAGTTATGAGTAATGAGTAATGAGTGATGAGTTGCCGTTATCTCGTTGCTCGCTGGTTCTAAGTTTTAACTCATTACTCGTCACTCAGCACTCATCACTTGGTATTGGAGTTTGTTATGCCTACCGTTAAGGTGCGCAACTTAAAAAACGAAGAGGTTGGCGAGGTTGAATTGTCTGACGCCGTGTTCGGCGCGCCTTTGAATGAGGCGCTGATTCACGCGGCTGTCAGGAACTTCATGGCAAATGCCCGCCAGGGAACATCGGCGACCAAAACTCGCGGCGATGTTTCCGGCTCCGGTCGCAAGCTCTGGAAACAAAAAGGTACCGGCCGGGCGCGAATCGCTTCGCTTCGCTCGCCACTCTGGAAGGGCGGCGGCAACGTACATGGCCCACAGCCGCGCGACTGGTCCTATAACATGCCCAAAAAGATGCGCCAGGGCGCGTTGCGTTCAGCGCTCTCAGAGCGAGTTCGCGAGGGCAGGGTTACTTTGGTTGACGGCTGGTCGCTGGATAAACCGAAGACCAAGGGGTTTGTCGCTTCGCTCAAGCAGCTCGGACACGAAGGCAAGACGTTGATTGTCGATTCTCTCGACAATGAGAATCTGCTGCTCTCGACGCGGAACGTGTCCAGCGCCAAGGTAGTCAACAGTTTTGGCCTGAACATCTACGACCTGCTTTATCACGAGAAGTTGATTATCTCGAAGGCGGCGGTTGAAGAGCTCGAGCAGTTGCTTGGCCCAAAGAAAGATGGCGGCGAAGTTGAGGTGGCGGGAGATGTGGCAGCGTCAGAGCCGGCCGCAGAAACGGCTGAGGCGGCGCCGGCGGAAGCCGCGCCCGAGAAGCCAAAGCGGACCCGCAAGCCTAAGGTAGAAGCCGAGGCGCCCGCTGAAAGCGTGAGCGATGAGGGCCAGGCTGAAGAAGGAGGCGACCAGTAATGAGAACAGTTTGGGACATCATCAAGTCGCCAGTGATCACCGAGAAAGCGTTGGTCGCAAAAGAAGAGTCGCAGGATAGCGGGCAGCTCCTGACCTTCAGGGTTGACCGGCGCGCCACCAAGCCTGAAATCAAGTCGGCGGTGGAGTCGATTTTTCAGGTGAAGGTGGACCGCGTACGCACAATTAATTTCATGGGAAAGATGGCGCGTCGCGGACGCTTCGAAGGCAGAAAGCCGTCCTGGAAGAAAGCGTACGTGACCTTGAAGCAAGGCGAGAACCCGGTCGATTACGGCGAAGCGATCTAAGGATGACTGATGAATTCTGAATGATGAACAAGGATGATTCATCGATCATCATTCTGTGTTCATCGTTGGTAGAAATATGGGAATCAAGAAACTAACCCCAACATCTCCGGCGCGACGGTATCAGACTTATCTTACGCGAGATGAGTTGACCGTGGGCGCAGTGCCCGAGAAGTCTTTGCTGGAGCCGAAGAAGCGGATTTCCGGACGCAACAACGACGGGCGCATTACGGTGCGACGACGTGGCGGCGGTCACAAGCGGTTCTACCGCATCGTTGACTTCAAGCGCGACAAGGAAGGCGTGCCGGGCCGGATTACCCAAATCGAATACGATCCGAACCGGTCGGCCCATATCGCTCTGGTCACGTATCTGGACGGTGAGAAGCGTTACATCATCGCGCCCAGCGGCATCGAAGTTGGCAAGTCAATCATGAGCGGGGCAGACGCCGACATTCTGCCCGGCAATACGTTGCCGCTGATCAATATTCCCCTGGGCACCCAAATTCATAACATTGAATTGCGTCCGGGCAAGGGCGGACAGATGGCGCGTTCGGCGGGGGCCTTCGCACAGTTGGTGGCCAAAGAGGGAGACTACGCGCAGTTGCGCATGCCGTCTGGTGAAGTTCGCCGAGTGCCGTTGGTTTGCAGGGCGACCATCGGGCAAGTTGGCAATATCGAACATGAGAACGTTTCTTTTGGTAAGGCCGGCAGGTCTCGTTGGAAGGGTATTCGCCCGCATGTACGCGGCGTTGCGATGAACCCGGTCGACCATCCGCACGGCGGCGGTGAAGGCAAGACTTCTGGCGGCCGCAATCCGGTAACCCCCTGGGGGCAGCCAACGCGCGGCTACAAGACGAGAAGTAACAAGCGCACGCAGAGAATGATTCTGAAGGACCGCAGAACTAAGTAAATTTCCGAATTCGGAATTCGGACTGCGGATTTAAAAACGCGCGTTGACCCCGAAATCCGAAATCCGAAATCCGAAATGGAGCTATATGGCACGTTCAGTTAAAAAAGGACCTTTTATTGACGTCAGCGTTCAGAAAGCAGTTGAGCGCGTCCGAGCGGGCGGCAACCGTCCGCCGGTGATTAAGACCTGGTCCCGGCGTTCAACCATTACGCCGGAGTTTGTAGGTCTGACTTTTGGTGTGCATAACGGCAAACGACACTTGCCGATTTATGTTACGGAAAACATGGTGGGCCACAAGCTGGGCGAGTTTGCTCCGACCCGGACGTTCAAAGGACATTCCGGGACTAAGGTTGAGAAGGCCACCAAGGTACAGTCTAAGTAATTCGCCAGTGTCGTAGGTATTGAATTAATCGAAACGATAGCGATCAGAGGTTGAGTATGGAAGCGATAGCAAGTGCGAAATATCTTCGAGGGTCGGCGCAGAAGGCTCGGCTTGTTGTCGATATGATTCGCGGCAAAGACGTCAATCAAGCCCTGGCCATTCTGCGCTTTTCAAGCAAACGCGCCTCGACCCTGATTGAGAAGTGTGTGCGCTCGGCGATTGCGAATGCGAACGAGGCGGCTGAAAAGGCGAACGTGGCGATTGACCCGGATGATCTTTGGGTGAAGACCGTGTTCGTGGATCGCGGACCAACCAAGAATCGCCGTCGTGTGCGACCGGCCCCGCAAGGCCGAGCCTACCGTGAGCAGCGCCACTTTTGTCACGTTACCGTGATGCTCTCAAACGATGCCAAGCCGGAAACCGGCAAGGGCAAGGCGACGGGCAAGGACAGCGCCACCAAGCCGGCGAAGTTGGCTGAAAGCAAGGGACGCAAGCGCGGCGGAGCCGCAGCGGCACCCCGCGCCAAACGCACGGCACCAAAGGCACAGAGCGGTGCAAATACCGAGACAGCGACGGTCGAGGGCGCCAAGGCCGAAGGTGAGAAGAAGGCCGCCAAGCGGGCGCCTAAGAAGAAGTCGGACGGATAACGATTAAGTGTTGAATCTGAGATCTCAGATATGAATTTTGAGCTCCCAGACCGGACCGAAGATTTCGGATCTCAAATGGTCGGAAAAGAAATTTGAGGCTTAGACAGAGAGACTCAGGTTTCACGCAAAGAACTGGAGAAGATTGTGGGTCAGAAAGTTCATCCCTACGGATTTCGCCTTGGTTATAACAAGGACTGGCACTCGCATTGGTTCGCGAAGAAGCAGTATGGCGAGTACCTGCTCGAGGATCTCAAGCTCAAGCGCGTTCTCAAGCAGCGCTTCGCTGGTGCTGGAGTTTCCCACGTTGACATTGAGCGCGCCGCCAACCGGCTGAAGATCATCATCTACACGTCGCGACCGGGAATCATAATCGGCCGCAAGGGTGCTGAGATCGACAAGCTGAAGAGCGATCTCTCCGCCAAGACAGGTCGCGAGGTGCTGGTTTCGATTCAGGAGATTCATAAGCCGGAATTGAATGCACAGCTCCAGGCCGAGAAAATCGCGGCCCAGCTCGAGAAGCGCATTGCCTTTCGTCGCGCTATGCGCAAGGCGGTTGAAGAGTCGCTCAGGTTTGGCGCTCAGGGAATCAAGGTAAAGGTAAGTGGCCGTTTGAATGGTGCTGAAATCGCCCGAAGTGAGTGGCATTTGCAGGGACAGCTTCCGTTGCACACCCTGCGCGCCGACATCGACTACGGGCTGGCTGAAGCGAAAACGACTTTTGGCCAGATCGGTGTGAAGGTTTGGATCTACCGCGGCGAAATATTGGACGCGAAAGCGGCCATGGCGCGGGGAACCGGTTCGGACCCGATTAATGAAACGCGGATGGGTGAGCGCGAACGTCGGCCGCGAACTCGTCGCGAACGCGAGGGTGCGGGCGGATCTGACGGTCGCCGACCACGTGGGGAAAACGCCTAAGATTTCCGATTGGCAATTGCCGATTGCCGATTGAAGAGAACAAGTAGAACGATCAGCCAATTGGCAATTGGCAATCGACAATTGGAAATGGTGAAACAGCTATGTTGATGCCGAAGAAAGTTAAGCACCGAAAGCAGATGCGGGGACGCATGACTGGCGTCGCCACTCGTGGCAGCGAGATCAGCTTTGGTGAATTTGGGCTCAAGTGTTTGGAGCCGGCCTGGATCACGGATCGACAGATTGAAGCAGCGCGTATTGCGATGACCCGCCACATCAAACGCGGCGGCAAGATCTGGATTCGCATGTTTCCCGACAAACCGGTCACCAAGAAGCCGGCTGAAACCCGCATGGGTAAGGGCAAGGGTGCGCCGGAATACTGGGTGGCCGTGGTCAAGCCAGGCAGGATTCTCTACGAGATTGAGGGCGTCGATGAGAAGACGGCCAGAGACGCGATGCGTCTTGCCGCCGCGAAGCTTCCCATCAAGACGAAGTTTGTTACCCGCGCGGATCAAGAAGGGGGCGCGATCTAGATATGAAACGGCGCGAAGAGTTGGATAAGTATCGTGAGTTTTCAGTGGATGAGTTAAGGGCCGAAACTGCCCGCTTGAAAGAGTCGCTCTTTCGTCTGAAGTTTAAGCTCGCGCTCGGTGAGGTTGACGCGGTCAAGCGTATCCGCGAAGAGAAGCGATCTCTGGCGCGTCTGCAGACGCTTTCGCGAGAACGCCAGGCGGAGGCGAGTTAACTTAAAAGGCCCGACCTTTCGGGTCGCGGTAAATGAATTAGGAAATCGCGGGCCCCGGGTCTGCGCAGAGTGAAAAGCATGGCAGAAGAGAATCAAGAAGACAGCAAGAGTGAGACGGTGGATGTGGCAGAGGAGTCAGGCGACGCGGAGTCGTCGAGTTCCATGGCCGACGCCGGCGAACCGGCAGCGGTTGAAGCTACGGCTGGGGAAGCCGCGGATCCTGGCGTCAAGCGGGCGCACCGTTCGCAGAAGGTCGGAGCAGTAGTTTCCGACAAAATGCAGAAGACGGTCGTGGTCCGGGTTGATCGTCTGGTACGTCACACGAAGTATCGTCGCTACGTTCGGCGCACGTCGAAGTTCATGGCGCATGATGAATTGGGCGCCACCATGGGCGATAAGGTGCGAATCGTAGAAACGCGGCCGATGTCAGCGAAGAAGCGTTGGCGCGTAATTGAGATTGTGCAAAAGGCAGCGAAGTAAAATTTCGAAATTCGAATTTCGAAATTCGAAATTTCCGAGGGTAATGTCATGATTCAGATGCAGACATCTTTGGATGTCGCCGACAATTCAGGCGCCAGGCGGGTGGAGATGATCATGCCCATTGGCGGATCGACCGGAAAGATCGCCAGCCTGGGTGATCGGATCAAGGTAACCGTCAAAGAGGCGTCGCCCGACGGTACCATCAAAAAGGGAACGGTCCAGGACGCGGTCATCGTACGAACGCGAAAAGAGGTACGGCGCAAAGATGGTACCTACATTCGTTTCGACCAGAACGCCGCCGTGTTGATTAAAGAGGATGGCACTCCGATTGGTACGCGCGTCTTCGGGCCGGTCGCTCGCGAGCTGCGAGACAAGAATTTCATGAAAATCGTCTCGCTCGCGCCGGAGGTTATATAAGGGTTATGGCGGGAATAAAACGGTCAAAAATCAAGAAGAACGATCAGGTTGCGGTGATTGCTGGGCGGGATAAGGGCAAGCGAGGCCGAGTGCTTGAAGTAGCACCGACCACCGGCAAGATCAAAGTCGAGGGCGTGGGAATTATCAAGCGCCATCAAAAGGCAAATCCGCAGAGTAATCGTGGCGGCGGGATTATCGAAAAAGAAGCGTTCATCAATATCTCGAACGTACAGCTAATCGATCCGCAGTCTGGTAAGCCTACCCGAGTTAGGTACCTGGTCGAGAGCGACGGTTCAAAAACTCGAGTGGCATCGGCGAGCGGGCATTCGGTGGAGAAATAAGACGGGTAAATGGTCAATGGTGAATAGGAGTCCGGTTCATTAGTTACCATTTACCATTCACCATTTACCATTCACGAGGTTTCAGATGGCAGCAAGGTTAAAAGAGCGTTATCAAAAAGAAGTGGCTCCGGCGATTGCTAAGGAGTTTGGAATTACCAATCCCATGGCGATACCGCGGGTTCAGAAGGTTGTTCTGAACATGGGTATGGGCGAGGCGATTGCCAATGCCAAGATACTCGACACGGCGGCAGAGGAGTTGCGGACGATTACAGGCCAAAAGCCGGTAATTACGAAAGCCAAGAAATCTATTGCCTCTTTCAAGCTGCGCCAGGGAATGCCTATCGGCGTGATGGTCACGCTGCGCGGTGATCGGATGTATGAGTTCCTGGATCGATTTGTATCAATAGCTCTGCCGCGCGTTAGGGATTTTCGAGGTGTTTCACCGAAAGCTTTTGACGGGCGTGGTAATTACACCGTCGGGGTCCGGGAGCAGTTGATTTTCCCTGAGATCGATTTCAATAAGGTCGACAAGTTGCGCGGGATGAACATCACGATTATTACGACGGCGCGCAATGATGAGCAGGCGCGAGCGCTTTTGAAGGGACTGGGAATGCCGTTTAGGCAGTAAGGCCAGATGTCAGATGTCGGATGTCAGATGTCAGCATCCGGCGACGACTATCGATTCTTTTTCTGACATCTGAAATCTGACCTCTGATATCTGGATTGTTATGGCAAAGAAATCATTAATCGCGAAATCGGAACGGAAACCGAAATTTGCAGTGCGGGCCTATACCCGCTGCAAGAG
>DATKIS010000382.1:0-2615 GCA_035543975.1 Pyrinomonadaceae bacterium | reverse complement strand
AACCTCATTTTGTTCAAGTTGCATATGATAGTCCTCCATCGCTGCGTCTTTACGACCTTCTCAGAGTGTATCAGGAACCCACATTCGCGCCTTGGCCATTGGCTGAAGCTTCTAGACTTGTTGTGATCCTTCGCGACCTTGTGCTCGATCGTTTGCGGAGCGCGTTTCCCCAGCGCATCACCGAAATCGAACGAGTTCTCGTTGGACGAAAGGCGGATGGCAGCGACGACGGTCCAACTGCATTGAGAATCAGAATCATTCCGTTACCGTCGATTGGACATCAACATGCAGATCGGAGAATTAGGCGCGTTCTAATTCAAGTTCCCGCGGCATGCCCTTTTCGCCCCGACGATATTCACTGGGCATTCTCTGGATTGGAACTCGTTGATCCTGAGACGGGTGAGGTCCTAAATATCGTCCTGACCCCTGCGCTGGATTATTCAATGCTCAAGTATTATGGCCTCGCAGAAAGTCTGCGAGCCCGGGTCTGGCGGTCGGTGACTCCGGTAGCGCTACCGGACTCAGCTAAGAGGCGTCGAATCGATCCCGCTCGCATTAAGGAAGATGTGAAGGGAGGCACCGAGCGTGTAAACGAGCAGGCGCGTGCGGCGGCGGCAGTCGCCCAGGCATTGCGTCATGAGAGAGTCCGCATTCGACCGGAGTCAATTTTCTTACAACGCGAGCCATTCGAATCAAGTGGTGATCGAGTTGAAAGATTTGCACGTGGCACTCGTTTTCCCAAAGAACGACTTTGGCATGTCAAGATTGGATTTAATGAGCCTATCGCTGGACCGCTGGCAATCGGGGATGGCAGGTTTCTTGGTCTGGGAGTGATGGCACCGGAACGCTCGACTGTTGGAGTTCATGGTTTCGCGATCGAGCATGGACTGGCCGCGACCGTCGATCCAATCGAGATCAGCCGTGCGCTCCGCCGCGCTGTAATGGCGCGAGTACAAGAGGCAGTCGGATCGCGCAAACTTCTTCCACCATTTTTCAGTGGGCATGAACGCGATGGCTCGGCGGCGCAAACGGAAAGACACCCACACTTATCTTTTTTGTTCGATCCTGCGATGAGCCGGCTGCTAGTTCTTGCGCCGCACGTTATTGATCGACGTCAGCCAACAGTTCATGAGACTCAACATCTAGGGACTCTCGATAAAGCTCTGACTGGCTTTAGCGACTTGCGAGCGGGTTCGGCGGGGCGGTTGACGTTAATTACTTTTTCAATTGACGCCGAAACGGATCCCTTGTTCGCCTCCTCGCGCATATGGGAAAGCGTTACGCCGTACCTGGTTACACGTCACATGAAAAGAACAGACGCAGCCACGGTTTTGTCTGCCGATCTACGCGCTGAATGCCGACGTATCGGTCTTCCGGATGCGCATATCACAACCAAACATCTTGAAGGAACGAGTAGCGTAGGCTTGGTCGGCGAAGCAAGGATCACATTGAAAGTAGCTGTTAGAGGTCCGTTGGTAGTCGGCAAAAGCCGGCATCTTGGTGGTGGATTGTTTGCGGGAAGAGGCTTATGACTACCTTCACTCGCTGCGTCACGGCAAGTTTGTCGAAACTCACCCCCATTCATTCTTGCCGCTACTTTCTGCCCAAGCCGAACGGCCTCATCGTTGCTAGTTTCAGCATTGTGAGTTCATCCCGTCCTCCGATTCTTTTTGCTCTTCCGTTTGCGGAGGCGGTGAGGAGGGCACTCATTCGTAATCGCGTTGATACATCACACTCGGAGGCTATCACCGGGAAGACTGTTGACGGCGTGCCGCTCGAAGGGCATGAGCATGCACACTACTTTGCGACGGATGAAGATGGGGACGGAAGGTTGGACCATGTGACGGTTTATTGTCCACGTGGGTTTGATGAGGCTGATGTGGAGGCGCTCGGGAGTTTGCGTACGATCTACCGGCTGGGGAATCGGCCAGAGGTGCGGATGATCTTGATTGGGCTTGGCGGCATTCAAGGGCCTCATGAAGCCAATGAGACACACCAGTTACCGCAGTCTAAGCTGTGGTTTCGTCGTGACTTCGATTCAAACGCTCATGAAACTAACGGAACCCACCCGCTACCGCAGGTGGTTCTGACATCAATGCGTTGGCGGTCGGTGACGCCGTTCTCTTTGCCACGCTTTCCTAATCGTGGCGGTGGCAGGCCGCCGCGCCCGAAAGATCTGGCAGAAGCCCAACTCACTCAGGAACTCCTGGCGCGCGGACTTCCGGAACCAGTTTCAATTAAACGCATTGAAGGTTATCAACCACAGGGGCGGCCTTTGGTGCGCTGGCTCGAGTTTCATACTCAAAGGCTCAAGGGCACACAGGGAAAAGGTTTGGCCGGGTTTGAGATTGAGTTTGCCGAGCCGGTTGCTGGTCCCATCGCCGTCGGTTTTGGATGTCACTTCGGTTTAGGACTTTTCATGCCGTGCTGACCGAAGAGCGAAGGGCAGAGGGCGAAGAGCCAAGGGGAAAGGGCCAAGGGCGAGGGGCAAGGGCAAGGCCAAGCGCATCGAGCCAAGAGCGAAGGGCGGAGGGCGGAGGGCGAAGAGCCAAGGGGAAAGGGGGAAGGGGGAAAGGACAGAGGCCGCAAAATTGGGCGACAACGCCCTGCTGGAC
>DATKIS010000381.1:0-6583 GCA_035543975.1 Pyrinomonadaceae bacterium | reverse complement strand
GTAATATCGTTGACCGCCTGCCCGGCAATCGGATGGGGCCCTCAATTTAGCGCTAAAATACAACAATAACCTTAACAATCAGGGCTCGGACACTCTTTAGAAATGGCAACTTGTCCACGGCGGTTTGCAACTAAACATCGTCTCTCTGGTTGTCCGTTTTTGTTATTTTCAAGTTTCCTGTTGGCGGCCAGAATGTTTTAGGATTAGTCGCCGACACGGCCTATCCGTCCATCACCTTTCAAGTCTTTGGGAGTTTTTAGTTTGTTCACCACACCTCGCCAGCGCTGTCGTGTGCCCGGCCACCTCGAACTCCGGATTCTACCTCCCGGAAGACACCCGTTTGGGTGGGCAATCATCCTGGTGGCCCTCCTGGCGTTTGCTGCCGTCGTCACCCCAAGTCTCCATCGACGTGTTGCCGCTCAGGAGAATTCGCCGGACGCTTCCCGGGGCAATGTTGAATCGAAAAAACCTGATTCGCTGAGATCGATTGTCTCCGGTGCCGGCGTCCAGGAGCGTGTCCTGGAATTGGCGGTTACAAATAAGAAGCAGGCCAGGTTCGTTCCCGGTGAGGTCCTGGTGCGCTTCCGCAGTGATGCGCTCGCAGCGACGAAGGGACCCCATTCGGAGATGTTGTTTGAGAAAACCAGAGGACAGTTTTCCGTTCGGATTGAGCGTGTGTCGGAAGGTGCTGAGATAGTGAAGGGTCTGCGCCTGGCGCGAGTGGCGCCCGATGAAACTCTGGCCGCAGTCGCCGCGCTCTCCAGCCGTCCCGATGTGCTCTATGCGGAACCAAATTACATCAAGCGGCTCCACGTCGCTCCCACTGATAGCCACTATGGAATTCTGTGGGGGTTGAAGAACACCGGTCAAACGGATGCCATCGGCACCGTCTTTTCGCCCGGCACGCCGGGAGCCGACATCGATGCTGAACTCGCGTGGAACATTACCACCGGCAGCCGCAACGTGGTGGTTGGGGTAATCGATCAGGGCATGTTAACCACCCACACGGATCTGGCCGATAACATCTGGAAGAATCCGGCCGAGATTGCAGGGAACGCGATAGACGACGATGGCAATGGCTATGTTGATGATGTCTCCGGTTGGGATTTTGCAAACAACAAGAATACGGTCTTCGACGGAACGTTAAATACCTGGTACGTCGATTATCACGGAACCCATGTGGCGGGTACGATTGGCGCGGCGGGCAATAATGGCGGGGTCGTTGGAGTTAACTGGCAGGTCAGCATCATGCCGCTGAAATTCATTGGCGGCGACGGCGGCAACTCAGCCGATTTGCTTAAAGCGTTCAACTACGTGCGCATGATGAAAAAGCTTTGGGTGGAGTCGGGCGGGACTAAAGGCGCTAACATCCGGGTGCTCAACAATAGTTATGGCAGTTATGAGAAATCGCAGGCGGAGTTTGAGGGAATTAAAGCACTCGCCGACGCCGGCATTCTTTTTGTTGTTTCCGCTGGGAACGACGGGCGCACCAGCGATATCTATCCAGCTTACCCGGCCGCTTTTGATTTGCCAAACATCATTTCGGTAGCCGCGACGGAGCGCAAAGATCAGCTGGCCCGGTTCTCAAACTTTGGCGCGCGTAGTGTTCATATCGGGGCCCCGGGACAGCATATCTGGAGCTCGATTCCGGCTTATTTCCCTGGTGATGGCGACCGAGCGACCGGCAGTTACTACTTTCTTGATGGAACCTCGATGGCGGCGCCACACGTGACCGGCACCGCCGCTTTGATCTGCGCCGCATTTCCCGACATATCGATGCAGCGGCTGCGGGCCGCACTTCTCTACAGCGGCGACGTAATCCCTTCCCTGGAAAACAAAACAGTCACCGGCCGGCGTCTCAATGCCTTCGGCGCTTTGCAGAACGCAGCGGATGTCGATACGGCGCCTCCGGCTGTGGTGACAGACCTTCGCGTTGTAAGTCAGAACAATATTGAACTGACTCTGGAGTGGACCGCCCCGGGCGACGACGGGAATGCCGGTCGCGCTGCCGTCTATGAAATTCGCTATGCCGATAGCGCACCCGTTGACGCGGAACAGTTTCACACGGGATATTGGATGCCCTCGCCGCTGCCGCGCGACGGCGGGACCACCCAAAGAGCGACTATCAAAACTCCGTTTCAGCACACTTCCGGCTTTATCTCCCTGCGGGCAATCGACAACGCCGGCAACGCGAGCGAGCTTTCGCGCCTGCCGATCTCGGTCAGCGACGTCGCCGCGAATCCGTACCTGATTACCGAAGGCGCCTCCGAGAGTCTTTCTACAGGAGGCGTGCCCCTGGGCCTGCGGGCTGACGACAAGCACCGACTTGACTACCCGCTGCCTTTTGCGTTTCCGATGTTTGGCCAGTGGACCAACCAGGTCACTGTCTCTACCAATGGAGTGCTCTACGCTCCCATGCCTCCGCAATTCCTGGGGCCATCGTTGTACAGTTGGACTCCCAGCGACGCACGGGGCACGGTGAAGGGCCTCGAAGACTTAGTCATGATCGCCGGGCTCTGGGACGATATCCGCACTGACCGGCGCCCGGATGACGACATTTACGTGGTCACGCCGGACCAGGATCGAATCATTTTTCGCTGGCAGGGCGTCACCTTTGACACGCCCCTCGAAGGTGAATCAACCCGAGGCGAGCATCCCGTGAATTTTGAGATCGAACTCCAGCGAAACGGCACGATCCGGACCCGATATGGTGACGGCAACACCAGGTTGTTTCCATTGGTGGGTATCTCAGGCGGCTCGGCCGACGCGAACGTTATTGCTTCTCATTCGTCCACACTTCCTTTCAAGGACTTAACGAATGCCGGTAGCGTTACGTTTGTTCTCCGTGAACAGCCGCCTCCCCCTCCTACCGATCTGTCTCTGACGATGGAGTTGGAGGGCGACCACAGCGGAAATCCGGCTGATGTAGTTATCTCCGGACAGAATCTCACTTACATTATCAACATCACCAACACGAGCCCTGATAGCGTGATCGGCGTCGCGATAAAGGATCCGTTGCCCGCCGGAGCTACCTTTGTATCCTGCAATTCAGACCCCTGGCCATGCAGTTTTTCGGGAGGCCAGGTCGTCGCCACGATTGGGCAGCTTAGTCGCAGCTACCCCAATTACAAAGCTTCGCTCCGGCTCACTGTCCGAATGGATGCGCCGAATGGCGCCGTCGTCAAGAACACCGCGACCGTATCCAGCTACTGGCCTGATGCAACCCCTCAGAACAATTCAGCGACGGCCACAGCCGTGATTGCGCAACCCTTACGGTTCGACAACATTCGGTCCGTCGTCACCGGAATAAACCATACCGTCGCATTAAAGAACGACGGCACTCTCTGGGCGTGGGGACAAAATGACTCCGGACAGCTGGGGATTCCCTGGGGAGGGGTTACCTGGAAACCATATCCAGTCGTGGTACCGGACGTTACCGATGTCGCAGCAATCTCGGCAGGCGGCGCTCACAACCTGGCCCTGAAGAACGATGGCAGCGTTTGGGGCTGGGGTGCTAACTCTTACGGTCAGATCGGCCCCAAAACCCAGGTCTATCCGTACCAGCAGTTCAAAGCCATTCAGATCGACGGCTTGGCCAATGTTCGCACTATCAGCGCCGGGTCGTGGTATAGCCTTTTTATCAAGTCCGATCGCACGCTCTGGGCCCTCGGTCAGAACGATCGAGGACAGCTGGGGACCGGAAGTTTTGACTCCACCACGACGCCGGTTCAAGTCACCGGTTTGACTGACGTAGCCGCTGTGGCCGCCGGCAATCTTCACTCGATCGCTGTCAGGATGGACGGGACGGTGTGGACCTGGGGCAACAATCATTTCGGCGAGCTGGGCGACAGCCGCCCGACGACTTTTCGAAACGCTCCCTTCCAGGTGCCAGGTTTGACCGGCGTGACTCAGGTGGACGCGGGCGAGAACTTTTCCCTGGCTTTGCGCAATGACGGCACGGTTTGGGCCTGGGGACGCAATTACAACGGGCAACTCGGAGATGGAACCAACGAGGATCGGCTGATTCCCGTTCAGGTGACCGGAATATCGAATGTGATCGCGGTTGCTGCGATCGGGAACTACAGCATGGCGCTGAAAGCTGATGGCACCGTCTGGTCCTGGGGGCAGGGACCGATGCGGATAACGAATAACAACGTGCCCCAGTATCATGTGGCCACTCAGATCTCCGGTCTCGCCGGCGTCGTCGCGATCGAGGCCGGTTTCTACACCGGCTATGCCGTGATGGGCGACGGGACTGTGCGGGCCTTGGGTAGAAACGGCCCTGGCCTGTACGGCGACGGCACCTCAGAGACTGTGGCGACAGTACCTGTTCACGTTTTATCGTATCTGTTTGTTGATATGCCGGTCTTCAATATCGACGGCTCGACCTATCCGGGACCGGTGAATGTCTACCTCAGTTCGACCGAAGGCGCCACGATTCACTACACCACTGACGGCAGCGATCCCACCGAGAATGATCCGGTTGTACCTCCAGGCTCTTACGTTCGGGTCGAACATAGTCTGACGTTGAAGGCTCGCGCGTGGAAAACCGGATGGACCGCCAGCCGGATCAAAACGGCGGCATACACGATATCGTCGCAGCCGAATCCGATTGATGAGGCGCGCGAGTTTGTGAGGCAGCAATATCGAGACTTCCTGAACCGCGAGGCTGATCAAGCCGGCGAGGATTTCTGGACTGACAACATCACCAAGTGTGGCGATCCGGCGCGACGGCCTGCCTGGCAAACTGAATCGCAATGTACGCTCAGACAGCGAGAGACAACCAGCGCCGCATTCTTTCTGTCGCCGGAGTTTCAGTACACCGGCTACTACGTCTATCGAATTTATCAGGGCGGGTTGGGAAGACCGCCGAGGCTGTCGGAATTCACTACTGACGCGCAGTTTGTCGGGAACGGGATCGTAGTCAATGGGCAGCTTTCGGCTGCGAAGATTAACCAGAACAAGACCGACTTGGCGTCGCAGTTTGTGAACTGTGCGGACCCGGCGATCCCCCGTTGCTCTGAGTTCAGGACTATGTATGACGGGTTGAGCAATCAGCAGTATGTCGACAAGCTGTTTCAAACCACTGGAGTGAACGCGAGCGCGTCGGACCGGTCAGCGTTGGTCAACGGGCTGGATGCGGGCACCGAGTCGCGCGCCAGCGTGTTGCAGAAGGTAGTGGATGGAATCCTCGTGGTCGCAGAGGGGAACCAGCAGTTCACGACTACCTACGGAGAGGCGTTTTACGATTCAGCTTTCAAGCGAGCTTTTGTGCAGATGGAATATTTTGGATACCTGCGTCGAGATCCGGATGAGGCGGGTTACGCATTTTGGCTAGGCAAGCTGGATCAGTTTGGCGGCAACTTCGTAGATGCGGAGATGGTCCTGGCGTTTATCCTGTCACCCGAATACCGCTCCCGCTTCGACCAGCCTTAGCAACCGGCGTTTAGAGTAGAAGCCTTAGCTTGCGTGGTTGAAGAAGGCCGGCTGGTGTAGCCGCGAAGCAGCAACCTGAAGGTTGTTCTTTTCGCCTGTTATTCGTCACTCGCGCCCGCTTCGGCCAGCCTTGGCAACAGGCGTTTAGAGTACAAGCTTCAGCTTGCGTGGTTGAAGAAGGCCGGCTGGTGTGTGGTCGCCAAGCAGCAACCTGAAGGTTGTATTCTGTGCGCCTGTTATTCATCACTCGCGCCCGCTTCGGCCAGCCTTAGCAACAGGCGTTTAGAGTCCAAGAGTCCAAGCTTTAAAACAGACCCTCCAGCTTCCTCCCGAGCCTCGATCAAAAATACGCATATTCATGCTCTGCCGCCGCCGGGCGTCCGGACTTAGTCTCTAGCAACATTGAAGGTTGGAGCGCAGCACGCGTACTCCGAAGAACATTAACGGGCGATTGCCGACAAGGCGATTGCGAAGCATCACCATGGAGGAAAAGATGAAAACCAAACTATTGTCGATCAAGGCTAGAACCAAAGCCAAAGCCATCTGCTCACTAGTAGCCATTCTCGTCACAATGGCGTTGCCGATTCCGACGCATGCCCAATTTGATCCCGGGCTGCACGAGATCTTCCAGACGGATGGTTTTGGAGACCCGGTCAAAGTGGGAGAGATGTACGTCCCCGAGCGAGATCGCGGGGCTATCAATTATGTGGAGCACTGGGTGCTGTCCGACAAGTATGTCTATCCCAGCGCCGAAGCTCGAGTATTGACGTTTTTCAGGCCGGCGCGGAATAGGTATGCCAGCGAGGAAGATTTCTTTGCGCGGGTGACATGGAGACCGGGCTTTCGCTATGTGCGCGTGGATTCCACTGACACCGACGTTTTGCCGGGCCGCCGATAATCGCTACCGACGAGATGATTCAACATGAATTTGAAGGCCGCATGCTGTGGGACAACTACATCTATCCCAGTGCCACAGCCCCGGTGGTTACTCTCATCAAATCGTCGCGGTGCAAATATGTCAGTGAGGAAGAGTTTTTCGCGCGGGTGAAGTGGAAGCCGGGCTTTCGTTATGTTCGAGTTGATTCCACCGACACAGATAGGCTGCCCGTCCGCTAAGTCATGCCCTCAGCGTTTGGAGTGCGGCGGC
>DATKIS010000380.1:0-4904 GCA_035543975.1 Pyrinomonadaceae bacterium | reverse complement strand
CCCTGTCGGCAAACAAGAACGACTGGCTGATTCGCGAGATTACGCTAAACATGGCCCGCGTGTTACGTCGCCTCGATCTAACCGCGAAGAGCTTCTTCGCCGTGGTCGAACCTGGCAGCTGTTTCGCCGGCAACCTGCTTGAACTCCTTTTAGCCTCCGATCGCAGTTATATGATTAACGATCCCGAAGCGAAGGTGGAGCTCGCCCTGGATGAATTGAATGGTGGGGCCTTGCCAATGAGCAACGGATTGACTCGCTTGCAATCGCGCTTTCTCCGCGATCCTGACAAGGTGGCGGAAATCCTGGCGCTCAAGGGACCGTTAGACGCCGAAGCTGCCGACGAAGCAGGGTTAATAACCTTCGCGCCCGATGAACTGGATTGGGAAGACGAGATTCGAGTCGCGATCGAGGAACGCACCTCTTTGTCCCCCGACGCCCTTACTGGGATGGAAGCGTCGCTCCGTTTCGGCGGCCCTGAAACCATGGACACCAAAATCTACGGCCGTTTGACGGCGTGGCAAAACTGGATCTTTCAACGACCAAATGCCGTCGGCCCCAAAGGTGCGCTAACTAACTACGGCAAACCTACGCAGTCGGAGTTCGACTTCAAAAGGACCTAGTCAGTTTTCAGTTTGCAGTTTTCGGTTTTGAGTTTTCAGGTTGAGTTCCAGCATGGGCTCGCAATCCTACAAAGACCTGATAGTTTGGCAAAGAGCATGGTCCTGTGCACTCAAGTCTACAAACTTTGTGAGACGTTCCCGAGGAGTGAGCTTATGGTCTGACGGATCAGATGAAACGGGCCGCGGTTTCAGTTTCATCGAACATCGCAGAGGGACAGGCCCGGCAGCATTTAGGTGAGTTCCTTCAATTTCTTTCTGTCGCTAATGCGTCTCTGGCTGAATTGGATACTCAAAGAATCATAGCCACCAATCTCCATCTGATCGATTTGGAAAGTAGCGAAAGCCTCGATGAAGACATCACCGAAATTCGCAAAATGCTATACGTCCTCCGAGCAAAACTAAAGAGCGGAAACTGAAAACCCAAAACTGAAAACTAATCATGAATCTCTACGACAGAATCCCCAACAACGTTAACCTGGCGGAAGACAAGAAACTCCAGCGCGCGCTGGAAAAGTGGTTGCCAAATTATCTCGACTGGTGGCAGGAGATGGGTCCCGACGGCTTTCAAACTAAAGACGTCTACCTGCGCACGGCCATCAGTGTCGAGCCTGACGGCTGGGCCAACTTCGATTTTGTGAAGATGCCCGATTACCGTTGGGGCATTTTCCTGAAGCCGGCTGAGGCGGGGGCCACGATTGGTTTTGGCGACAACCTGGGCCAGCCTGCTTACCAGGAGGTGCCGGGCGAGTTTCGTAACTCCCTACGCCGCATCATTGTCACTCAGGGCGATACCGAGCCGGCATCAGTTGAACAGCAGCGCGAGCTCGGCAAAACCTGCCCATCGCTTTACGACCTCCGCAATCTATTTCAGGTAAACGTCGAAGAGGGACGACACCTCTGGGCCATGGTCTACCTGCTGCATCGTTACTTCGGCCGTGATGGCCGCGATGAAGCCGACGCCCTGCTCGAAAGACGTAGCGGGAACCCGGACAAGCCGCGCATCCTGGAGGCCTTCAACCAGCCTTGCGACGACTGGCTGAATTTCTTCTGCTTCACGATGTTTACCGATCGCGACGGCAAGTATCAGCTTTCGGCGCTGGCTGAATCCGGCTTCGAACCGCTGGCCCGTACCTGCCAGTTTATGTTGACCGAAGAAGCGCACCACATGTTCGTCGGCGACACCGGTATCAATCGAGTAGTGAAACGAACGGCACAGCTGATGAAGGAAGGCGATGTGCGCGAGTTGGGCGGCATTCCGCTCGATATCATTCAACGACACGTCAATTTCTGGTTTAGTTATTCGCTCGATCTTTTCGGCGGCGAGATCAGTTCAAACGCGGCGGATTTCTTCGCGGCCGGACTAAAAGGCCGCTACAAGGAACAGGACCAATACGAAGATCACGTGGTAGCTGATCAGACCTTCACGATGACCGTGGTCGAGAATGGTCAACTAAGCGAGCGTGACGTACCGATGCGGAATGCTTTGAACCAGGTGTTGCGCACTGAGTATGTGAAGGATTGCGAAAAGGGACTGGCGCGCTGGAACAAGACCCTGGCGGAGGAAGGTTGTAGCGAGCGTATTTATTTACCCAACTCGCGGTTCCATCGTCACCTTGGAGAATACGCCGGACATCAATTCGATGTTGAAGGGAACCCGATCAGCGCGGAAGAGTTTGAGCGGCGCAAGCCGGAATGGCTGCCGTCGATGGAAGACCGGGAATACGTGCGAAGCTTGATGAAGCCGGTCACCGAGCCCGGCAAGATTGCCAACTGGATCGCGCCACCGGCAACGGGAATTAAGGGCAAGCCGTTTGAGTTTGAATATGTGCGGCTGTGAAAAGAGGATAACCGCCAAGACGCAAAGAGCGCCAAGCTCGGATTACATAAGTATTGTACGAGTTTGATTTGTTTTCGCTTTACGCGATTTAGTCTGAGCGACAAACTGAGCTCTTTGCTATTTCCTCTCTTCCTTGATTTCTTGGCGTTCTTAGCGTCTGGGCGGTCAAAGGTTTTATGTCAGCAAATCTCTCAACCGACTTTTCGAAATACGACCAAAAGCTGGAGTTTATCCTCCGCAACGCGGCGCGCATATTTGCCGAGAAGAGCTATCATTCCACCACGATGCGCGATATCTCACGGGCCACCAACGTCAGCCTGGCCGGTCTGTATCACTATTGCAAGTCGAAGGATGAGCTTCTCTTTCTGATTCAGGACAACTGCTTCGGGCGCGTGCTCGAACGCCTGGAGGAACGCCTGCGCGAGGTTGCCGATCCTCTGAGTAAGCTGCGTATCTTCATCGACAACCACCTCTCGTTTTTTGCGGCCAACATGGCCGAGATGAAGGTGCTGTCACACGAGGCTGAATCTCTGGGCGGCGACCTGCACACTCACGTCTCTTCCAAAAAAGAAAACTACACGAAGCTGGCTCGGAAGATTCTCAATGAGATCCAGCAGCAGGAGACCACTGGCCCTCAAGTCGATCTCACGGTAGCCACTTACGGCCTCTTTGGCATGATGAACTGGATCTACAATTGGTATGATCCACGCGGAAAGTTGAAAGTTTCGGAGTTAGTCGACAACGTGACGCGATTGTTCTTGCATGGATTTGTTGCGGGATCAGCAACTGAGGCACTAGACTTCGCGCACAAAAGTGCGCGCGAGCCTTTGAGTGTCTGGCGCGGCCAGGGTACTACTGAAGGTAAGTGATCTTTGGAAGAATTAGAGCGATCCACGAAATGACACGAACGAACACGAAATGTGGTTTGTGCTATTTCGGGCACTTAGTGGATCGGGATTTTGGAGACCAGGAAGATGGCAGAGGCGAAAGCACAAGTTCAACAACCAACAATAGATCTCGTTCAATACCACGTGGAAGATGGCGTAGCGTACCTGACGCTCAACGACCCGCCTGCAAACACCTACACTCACGAGATGATGAAGACGCTGGACGCTCGGATTCTTGACGCCCGGATGGACGACAACGTCCAGGTCATCGTGATTACCGGCAACGGTGAAAAGTTCTTTTGTGCCGGCGCCAATATCAACATGCTGGCCAACGTTACACCGACGTTCAAATACTATTTTTGCCTGCATGCGAACGAAACTTTGTCTCGTCTGGAGCAAACTCCAAAGTTGGTAATCGCAGCGATCAATGGACACTGCGTCGGCGGCGGGTTGGAAGTCGCGATGGCCGCTGATATTCGGATCGCTCGACGAAACGCCGGCAAGATGGGACTTCCGGAAGTTTCCCTCGGTGTGTTGCCGGGGACCGGTGGCACGCAGCGGCTGCTCCGGATTGTGGGCAAGTCAAAAGCGATTGAGTTGATGGCAACCGGCGAACTATTTGATTTCGAACGCGGCGCGGAACTGGGAATCATTAACCAGATTATTGACGCGGAAACCGGGGAGCAGTTTAAGGAAGCTGTTAGCACATACGCCCGGCAGTTTACTTTGCCAAACCGAGCGGCCGGTGCCGTCGGCAGAATCAAGCGCAGCGTTCAAACCGGGGCCGAGATTTCCTTCGAGTCGGCGCTGGCACTCGAGCGCGAATTGCAGCAGCAGCTTTTTCAATCGGAAGATGCCAGGGAAGGCATGGCTGCTTACGTTGAAAAACGAAAACCGATCTTTAAGGGTAAATAGTGAATGGTAAATGGTTAAGACGGTGTGGGCCTGAGTGCTCAATCGACGGATGAGCGAACTCTTCCGTTTCCCATTTACCATTGACCATTTACCATTGACCTCCGCGTCTTCCCCTTCACTATTTACCATTACTTCCGCGTCTTCCCATTTACCATTTACCATTTACCATTTACCTTCTGCCTATGTACGAACAACTCGAAGTTACCGACGACTCCGGCATCACGACGATAACCCTGAATCGTCCTGAGAAGTTAAATGCCCTCGCCGGCCACATGCGGCGCGACCTGGCCCAGGCCCTCGAGGCTGCCGGGAGCGACCGGAATGTTCACGTGGTCGTGATTACTGGTGCGGGCCGTGCCTTTTGTGCCGGCGGCGACGTCAGAGCTATGGCCGAGTTAATTGACCGGCAGGACGCCGATGAGTTTTCCCGTTTGCTTGGTTCCGCCCGGCGCGTCATCTCGGCGATTCGGCAGATGACCAAACCAGTCATTGCTTCGATCAATGGGCCTGCCGCCGGAGCCGGCTTCAACCTGGCGCTGGCCTGCGACCTGAGGATTGCTTCGACGGCGGCTACTTTCAGTCAGTCGTTTGCGAAAGTGGGGCTGCATCCAGACTGGGGTGGCACCTATTTCCTGCCGCGGCTGG
>DATKIS010000379.1:0-13291 GCA_035543975.1 Pyrinomonadaceae bacterium | reverse complement strand
ATTTCGCGCCGCGATAGCTTTCCAGTGCGGAGCTTCATAACGCGTAAACTGTCCGTGTGGGTTGTCGCCATCGGGTGTACCGGATAGCGCGATCGCTATCTTGTCTTTAACTTCGGGAGTGTAGCTGTCGTATTTCAATTCCGCGGCGGTTATTCCATACCCAACAAACACGTACTGCGCTTTCTGAATTTCGCCGTTGGACGAAAACCCGAGTGGCATCCAATCTTCACCAACCACCGGCTGCGCTGGCCCGGCCGCAGCGCTCAGCAGCAGGCGATTGATCTTTCCGAGTTCAACGCCGGCGACATAGGGAAACTCCTGCAGGTAGCGCTTGGGAGAATCGGCTTCAAGCCGAGACATGCCGGCCAGATCCCGTCCGTTGCTGCGGCGTAAGCCGTACCGGGCAAACTCTCGGGCAATGTACTCGGCGGCTTGGTTTGCGCCCGCCGTGCCCGTTCTACGCCCTTCCAACTTGTCGGAGGCGAGATAGCTGACGTGCTCACGCAACCTTTCGGCGCTTGGCGTTGTCTGCGTTTGTTGCCCGACGATCGCAATAGAAATTGCGGCGAAAAAAGTCAGAACGAGCGAGAGGCGAGATAGTAGGTTGTTTTTCATAACAGTATTTGAATGAGCGAGACCTTTCATTTCGCTCGGTCAGTGCCGTTTACCTAGATGTTACAACGCAGGGCGCGCTGGTTCACTTTGCCTTTGCCAAACTTGATTTTACTCGCCGGCACTGCACGAGAAGAGGGTGATGGCGGCATAACATCGCGTGGTACGACCCACAATTCAGCTCTCCATTCGTCAAAGTAGCCGCCTTCTCTAACTAGTACCCGGTTAGCTGGAATACCTCGTCTTTCGACCAAATATAGTCTTAGCCGGGCCGCGCGCTCAGCAGCTTCCCCTTGCTTGGGCAAGCGACCTCGAAACACTCGGCCGCCGTAGAAAATGATGTGGCCAATCGCCCCAGGCCAGTTCTGCAGTTGGATTGCAAAGTTATCCAAACGTGCCATCTCGTTCTCACAGTTAACATCTCCGAACTCGTCAAATGGACCCGAGACGGGTTGAGGCGATGACGACCCATTGACGCCAAAGACCAACAACACCAGCAAGAGAAATACTTTCGGCATTTTGAATCAAGTTAATGGTGGATTAATCCACCCAGTCGGCGATGAACACATTCGTGTCTCCGCGAGACTTGGCATTGCGGTTTGAGGCGAACACCAGCTTCTTGCCGTCCGGTGAAAACATTGGAAACCCATCGAAGGTATCGTTGTTTGTGATGCGCTCGAGGCCGGAGCCGTCTACGTTAATCTTATAGATATCGAAATTGCGGCCTTTGGGGTCGTCCATATTTGAGGCGAAGATTATCCTCTTGCCGTCCGGGAAGAAGTAAGGGGCGAAATTGGCCTTGCCGTTGCGCGTGACTTGCCGCTTGTTTGAACCGTCGGCGTTCATGACCCACAGATCGAGAGTGCTGGGACGAATCAGATTGTCCTTCAGTAACCCGAGATAGTCGGCTTTCTCCTGTTCGGTCCTGGGGTGGTGAGCGCGATAGACGATTTGTTTGCCGTCGTAAGACCAGAAAGGGCCGCCGTCGTAGCCTAGTTCATCAGTGAGCCGGCGAACGTTCTTCCCGTTGGCATCCATCGAGTAGATGTCGAGGTCTCCATCACGTGTCGACGTGAAAGCAATCTTTTTGCCGTTGGTACTGATGGTTGCTTCGGCGTCGTATCCGGGAGAGTTCGTCAGTTGGCGCAGTTCCGCACCATTGGGTCGAGACACGAAAATATCGTAGGAGGGATAGATGGCCCAGACGTAGCCTT
This sequence comes from Pyrinomonadaceae bacterium, assembly GCA_035543975.1. Taxonomy (GTDB): domain Bacteria; phylum Acidobacteriota; class Blastocatellia; order Pyrinomonadales; family Pyrinomonadaceae; genus PSRF01. The sequence goes on along the minus strand of DATKIS010000379.1, from coordinate 11,465 downwards.
TTGAGAAGTCGGGTCGCGGCGGGCAGTCTTTGCCTCCCAGGTGCGTTGACGAGTAAAGAATCCGGCCCAGGTTCGGGAAAAAATAAGCGCAGGTGGTTCTCCCGGCGCCGGTAGAAACCATCCGCACGCCTGAGCCATCCACGTTCATTGTGTAAATCTGATCACACTCACGGCCATCGCGGGTTGATTGAAAGATGAGCTTTCGACCATCTGCTGAAAAGTAAGCCTCGGCATTCTCTCCGCCAAAGGTCAGCTGTTTGATGTTCCTGAGATGTTTCTCCCCGGCCGGCTGAACTGCGGCATCGGGAGTTTGTGAACGGGTCGAGGAAACGGACGATGCAATCCCAACGAGAAGAATGGTACCGATTAGTGCAACAAGAATGATTTTCATAATTAGGTTAGTTTTGAGTGGTGCGAGATGACTGTAACTGCAAGGTCATGAAAGGAAGCCAATGGATCCGCTAACTACTCGCAACTTCGCCGGCGTAGTTTCGCGGAATCCAGCTATGACTTCGTGGATTGTAACTGCCTAAAGAGCCAGCGCTTCCGCTACCAGCTTTGCCTGCTCGGCCTGGTGAATCGCGTAAGAGCCGGTGGCCGGACTCGCCGAGGCGCTCCGACCGATGTAAACCGGCCGTCCGAATTCAGGCATAAGATCTACAAGGCGCGGCTCAACAAACGTCCAACCGCCCATGTTCTTCGGTTCTTCCTGCGCCCAAATCAATTGTCTCGCGGCTGGATATTTAGTTATGACCTCGCGCAGTCGTTTCTGAGGAAACGGATAAAATTGCTCCAGCCTTACAATCGCAACGTGATCCTGATCCGCCTTCTTCCGCGCCTCAAGCAGATCGTAATAGACCTTGCCGCTGCAAAGGACCACCCGGTTTACTGACTCTGAACTCGTTAATTCCAGGTCTTCGATCACTGGCAGAAACCCGCCACTCGTTAGGTCACCAATAGCTGAGGCAGCGGCCGGCAGTCTCAACAAACTCTTGGGCGTGATAACAATCAAAGGCCTTTCCATCCCCGGCCTGACTTGCCGCCGCAATAGATGAAAATACTGGGCCGGCGTAGTCGGGTAACACACCTGCAAATTGTTCTCAGCGCAGAGTTGGAGAAATCGCTCCAGACGCGCGCTGGAATGCTCCGGCCCCTGTCCTTCATATCCGTGGGGCAGCAGCATCGTCAGGCGTGAAGTTTGTTTCCACTTGTCTTCAGAGGCGGCGATGTATTGATCGATGATGGTCTGGGCGCCATTGCCGAAATCGCCAAACTGCGCTTCCCACATCACCAGGGCTTCGCGCGCTATCACGGTGTAGCCATACTCGAATCCGAGCACGCCTTCTTCCGACAGTGAGCTGTCAAAAACTTCAAACCGCGCTTCGGGCTTGGCCTCAGATCGGAACTCGGATAACGGGGCCCACGATTTACCAGTCTGCGTGTCATACAAAACCGCATGACGCTGGCTAAACGTTCCGCGTCCGGAATCTTGTCCGCTCAGGCGCACTCGGCTACCTTCAATCACGAGTGAGCCCCAGGCGACCGCTTCGGCAAATGCCCAGTCCATCGGGAGCGCTCCCGCGCCCATCTTGGCGCGCCGCGCGAGTTGACCGACCATCTTGGGGTTAATGTGGAACCCTTCGGGCACCAGCGCAATTTTGTCGCCAATAGTTTTGATTACTTCGGCGCTTACCGAAGTCTCGATTACGGCTGACCCGTCCAACTCCTCCGTGATCACAATACCGGGAGGGCTAACTCTCGTGGCCACAAGTTCCTTCGCCCGAGTCTGGGCGGCTTCGTAGCGCGTAATCCGTTCCTCGATGAGCGCGTTGACCTCTGCTTCGGTGATAACGCCTTCTTTGATAAGGCGCTGCGCATAGATGCTCCGAACTCCGGGATGAGCTTTCACACGCGTGTACATCAGCGGTTGGGTGTAGCTGGGTTCGTCGGTTTCGTTGTGACCCAGTTTACGGAAGCCGACAACGTCCAGGACCACGTCCTTGTTGAACTCCTGACGGTAGTCCAGAGCGATTTGCAGGGCGCGATAGGCAGCTTCAGGATCGTCACCGTTGATGTGAAAGATCGGCAACTGAGTCATGCGGGCAACGTCGGTCGAATAGATAGTTGAGCGCCCCGCTTCCGGCGAAGTGGTAAATCCGATCTGGTTGTTGATGATGATGTGGATGGTCCCGCCGGTGCGGTAGCCGCGCAGACTCGCCAGATTGAGCGTCTCCATCACGATGCCCTGGCCGGCGAAGGCGGCATCGCCGTGGAGCAGCACGGGCAAGGTGAGATCGATAACTTCTTCTCGCGGTTTCCCAACTCGATCTTTCAAGTCGTCCTGTTTAGCGCGCACCATACCCTCAACCACGGGATCGACTGCTTCGAGGTGACTGGGATTGGGCGAGAGCGTCAGCGCGACTTTCTTACCACTGGCAGTTTCGCGTTCGCCCACGGCTCCCTGATGGTATTTTACGTCGCCTTCGTCGGCCGGGAATGATGGATGCACCGAACCTTCAAAGGCGGCGAAGATTCGTTCGCAAAACTTTCCGAGAACATTGGCAAGCACATTGAGACGGCCGCGATGGGCCATTCCCAGGCAGATGTCTTCAACGCCCCGGGCCGCCGCTCCTTCGATCAACTGATCGAGGAGGGCGATAATGGTTTCGCATCCTTCGAGTGAAAATCGTTTCTGCCCCAGGTATTTTGTATGCAGAAAGCGCTCGAACTGTTCAGCGGAAATCAGTTTCCAGAGCAATTGTTTTTTGATGCCGGCCGCAACCGGCTCCGGACTAACAAACTGCTGCCGGATCTGTTCCCGCAACCAAACCTTTTCGTCTTTGTTCTGGATGTGGCGATATTCAATCCCGACTTTGCCGCAATAGGCGCGCTGCAGAATATCGAGAATCTCGCGCAAGGTCGCGATTTGAATGCCGGCCAATCCACCAGTGATATATTCCCGATCGAGGTCCCAGATCGTCAGACCATAGGTTTCGATGTCCAGTTCAGGATGATAGAGCACCGGCAAAGCGTGGAGTGGATCGACGTCGGCAATCAGATGACCGCGGACGCGATACGCATTGATTAGCTCGATGACCCCGACTTCCCTGGTCTCCAGGTCCCGCACTTGATCGCCCGGAACTATCGCTCGATTGTGATCGGTATTCCAGCGGAAGGGGACGTGGGCTATACCGAGGTCAACGAAGATGTCGTCATAAAACCTGGACTGTCCAATGATCAGCGCATGCACGCGGGCCAGAAACGCTCCTGATTCAGCTCCCTGAACAATTCGATGATCGTAAGTGCTGCTGATAGTGATGGCCTTGCTGATGCCCAGCTGCGACAGGGCCTCAGGCGCTGCCGCCTGATACTCAGCCGGGTACTCAATTGCGCCCGTCGCAATGATGAGCGATTGTCCCGCCATCAATCGCGGAGTAGAGGCGACTGTCCCGAGCGTGCCGGGATTTGTAAGTGAGATCGTTGTTCCCTGGAAGTCGGGAATCTGCAGTTTGCCGTCGCGGGCTCGCTTTACTACGTCGTCATACGCTTTTAGAAACTGGGAGAAGCTGAGTTTGTTTGCACTCTTGATATTCGGCACCAGCAGGTTGCGCGTGCCGTCTTTCTTAGTCAGGTCAATGGCGATTCCCAAATTGATATCAGGCCGGCGCAGCCTGACGGGTTTTCCGTCAATCACGTCGTAGCCGTCGTTGAGTTGGGGAAACTCGTCGAGCGCGCGCAGCAGGGCCCATGCTATCAGGTGGGTATAAGAAGCCTTTCCGCGGTCATTCTCCTGAAGGTGCTTGTTAATTAACTGCCGGTTTTCATCGAGCAGCTTTACCGGAATCCGTCTTTGCGAAGTTGCGGTGGGAACAGAAAGGCTCGCTTCCATGTTCTCGACTATCTTCAGCGCGGCGCCGCGAATGGGAATTACCTCGATCGAAGGGTCAACTGCTGGTTTGGCAGGCTGTTTGGTTTCAGGGGCGGGCGCAGTTGCCGGGCCGGCATTCGCCGTAGTAGTCGCGGCCGCGTTCGTTGCGGCCTTTGCTCCTGAACCGCCAGGCGCCTTTTGTCCGTCGCCGACTGTCGAGACCGCCGCGCCAGCGCCTGCTACTTGCGAAGCGGCGCCGCCGTTGCTGGAGCTTTCCGCTGAAGGTGGGGTGGCTGAATCGCCCAGAAGCTCGACAAAATAGGCGCGCCAGGATTCGTCAACCAGTTCGGGGTTGCTGCGAAAGCGACTAAGCAGTCCTTCAACGTAGGTTGCGTTAGCCCCAAAATTCTCGGCAATCACTTCAGATAAATCAGTTCTCAATGGCTGACCCAACTCTCCTCACCTCATTCCGGGTAATAAACACGACAGGCAACGATGCTCAAACGGCGTGGCTGATTTTCACAATAGATTAACACCTTCCCCAGAGCTTTGCATCTGGCACTCTCGCCCCGGCGCCACGGGGAAAGCCGTCATAACGGCCTTCAAATAAGCGCGTGGCCAGTGGTATCTTTAGCCTCTACTTCAATCCACAGGTCAAACAAAGAATCATGAAAAGAAACCAGTCCTATCCCTTTATGTGCGTTCCAATCGGACTAATCAGTCACAACATTCCCAAGCGAGGCGCCTTCGTGGGTATCTGGAGGAAACAATTAACCCGTCTTTCTCTGTGCCTCCTCGGTGTCCTCTGTGTCTCTGCGGTTGCCGTTGGTAACCTGACTAATGAGCCGTCGGGTGCAATCTCATCGCACACAGCCCTGGGGACTAGTTCCGTTAACCAAACGCCCACTACCGTGATTCTGGTGCGGCACGCAGAGAAGGCGATTGTGCCTCCCGAAAACAAAGACCCGGACATTAGCATGGCCGGACTGGCGCGGGCGCAGGAACTGGCGAGGATGCTGGGTGACTCTGGTATCAAGGCCATCTACGTTACCCAGTTCAAGCGCACCCAGCAGACAGTTAAACCCCTGGCTGACAAGCTGGGCCTAACGGCAACGCAAGTACAGGCCAACAAAACAGCCGATCTGGTGAAGCAGATTCGCGAGCAGAACGCGGGGCAGACGGTTTTCATCGCTGGTCACAACAACACTGTCCCGGAGATCATCGCCGCCCTGGGTGGCCCAACGCTGCCAATCATTCCGGAGACAGAGTTTGACAACCTCTACGTCCTGACCGTCCAGGGCGACGGAACAGCCAAGCTGCTGAAATTGAAATATGGCAGCCCGTTGCCGGCCAGTGGGCAAGGAATGATGAAACAGTGAAAAGCAGTGGGCAGTGAGCAGATGGCTTGTCAGAACCACCTGCGTAAGCGGGTGGGTACTTCCCAGCGGCGAGTCGTAATCGACCAAACAACACGAAGCGGCACGAGGCGATCCTGGTTCGAATGACTTAGTTCCTTTCGTGGATCCACTTGCCCGAGGTAGGAGACGACGATGAAGAATCGCGAGTCGAAAGAGAAGCGCAAGAAACCAGCCGCCGGCGCTGAAACGCATCGCTTCAACCGGCGCAGCTTCGTAAAGCTCGTTCCCGCGCTGGGCGTCGCTGTGGCAGCAGGCCCGCATCTCGGCGGTCACCCGGTTCTCGCCCAAACTCCTTCGGCAAGTCCATCTCCAACTCCGCTGCCCTCACCGTCGCCATCACCCACCCCTTTGCGGGTCACGAAGGACATGCTGCGTCAGGCAGAGAAGCTGATTGGAATCGAACTCAGCGATGCGCATGAAGCGATGGCGCTTCCCAGCGCGAATACCAACCTGGACAGGTACGAAACTCTCCGCAAAATAGAAATACCGCTCGACACCGAGCCGGCTACTCTGTTTCATCCCGCGCTGCCGGGGAAGAAGTTCAATACCAGGCCGACTAAGTTCAAACTGAGCAAAACCGACATTCCTGCATTTTCGTCCGTGGAAGATCTCGCGTTTGCTACTTTGCCGCAACTGGCTGAGCTGGTGCGCAAGCGCAGGGTTTCGCCAGTCGAGTTAACGAAAATGTATCTAGCGCGCTTGAGGCGCTATGGGCCAAAACTCAATTGCGTGGTCACGCTGACTGAGGATCTCGCTCTCAGCCAGGCTGCCGAAGCTGAGCGCGAGATCAAGTCTGGCAAGTATCGAGGTCCGCTACACGGGATTCCCTGGGGCGCGAAAGACCTCTTTGCCACGAAAGGAATTAAGACCACCTGGGGCGCCGAGCCCTATCGCGAACAGGTAATCGATTACGACTCGGCGGTAACAGAACGTCTGCAAGCCGCCGGCGCTGTGCTGGTGGCAAAGCTCTCGATGGGGGCATTGGCCCAGGGCGGGCGTTGGTTTGCGGGCATGACCAGGAATCCATGGCAAGTCGAGGAAGACCGGATCGGTTCGAGCGGATCGTCGGCGGGCCCGGCTTCAGCTACCGCAGCGGGACTGGTCGGTTTTTCCATCGGCACTGAAACGCTGGGCTCCATTATTTCGCCATCGAGCCGTTGTGGAGTGGTCGGACTACGACCGACCTATGGGCGCGTGAGCCGCTATGGCGCGATGGGTTTGAGCTGGACCATGGATAAGGTTGGACCCATCTGTCGCGGAGTTGAAGATTGCGCCGCGGCACTCAACGGGATCTACGGACCCGACGAGAGGGATCTGACGGTCGGAAATGTTCCATTCAACTGGGACCCGGCGCTGCCGCTTGCCAAGATGAGGATTGGTTATTTGAAAACGGAGTTTGACCAGCAGCAGGATGCGGAACGAAAGGCACTCTACCAGCAGAGTCTCGACGCTTTGAAAGCCGCCGGCGCGAACCTGCAACCAATCGAACTGCCGAGGTTCTCAACTGGGGCGCTGCGCATCATTCTGGTGGCGGAAGCGGCCACTGCCTTCGACGACATCACCCGCAGCGGAGCCATCAACCAGCTTTCCGGACAAGAGCCCGGAGATTGGCCCAACACCTTTCGCAGTTCACGTTTCATTCCCGCGGTTGAATACATTCGCGCGCAGCGCGCTCGCCGCTTGTTGATGCAGGAGATGGATGCGTTGATGTCAAAGTGGGACGTCTTTGTCTCCCCCGCACCGGGAAGCGCCAGCCTGGTTATTACCAACCTTACCGGTCACCCGGCCGTTTGTGTTCCGTGTGGGTTTGTTAAGGGGCTGCCGCAATCAATTATGTTTACCGGGAGACTCTATGACGAGGGCGCGCCATTGAGAGTAGCGCTGGCGTATGAGCGCGCCAGCAAATGGCAGGGGATGCATCCTAAGATGGATTGGGCTTAAGCGACGGATAGGACCGATAAGAATAGGTCCTATGAGACTCATTCGACCTATTCACTGAAAGCGGTGGGCTGCGGGGCCTCATCGTGGCCGGCAATCAGGCGCGGTAGATCTAATACCAACGCCACCCTGCCATCGCTCAGTTCGGTCGCTCCGGCAACGCCGTACCAGCGTCCCGCGTGACGGCCTAAAGTGCGAACCAGCACTTCCTGCGTGCCTTCTACCTTATCGACCAGGACATCGATACACCTTCTGGCATCGCTATCTGCACCGACGCGCTCATCTGCAAACTGGCACTTGAGAATTTCTGGTGCCTGCCCTGACTCTGGTTCCGTTGGTTCTCTTGAAGGCTGACCCAGTAGTTCCCGCATTGAAACCACTGGCGGCTCACCCTGATCGGACTTGCGTGGTCCTTGCTCCCTTGTTTCCCCGAGCTGCGTATCGCCGCTTACGTCGCGAGTCTGGCCAGCGTCACCCTGGCTGGCGGGTATGCAGTAACGATTGTCTCCCGACCTAAAGACCGTGGCCTCCACCAATCCAAAAGTGACGGGCAAGCGAATCTCAAACGTTGTGCCCAGCCCGGGTTTACTCGACACTCGCAGTTCACCGCCAACCTGCTCAACCGCAGTTTCAACTACGTCGAGCCCAACACCGCGACCCGAAATATCTGAAACCGATTCGAGCGTGGTGAAGCCCGGCCGGAAGATCAGCCGGACGCTCCGATCGAAGTCGAGGCCCGCATCGTGTTCGAAGATTCCCAATCTGGTTGCAGCTTCAGAGATCAACTGCGGATCGATGCCGCGGCCGTCATCGCTGACGCGGATTCTCGACTGGCTGCCTTCGTTGAGGGCCTCAATACGAACAGTTCCCCGAGGATGCTTGCCCGACTGAATCCGTGTTTCCGCGTCTTCAATGCCGTGGTCCACAGCGTTGCGTAAAAGATGGATTAGCGGATCGGCGATTGACTCGAGCAGGAGTTTGTCCAGTTCAATATTTTCGCCGACAACTTCGAAATTGACTTCTTTCCCGGCGGCTCGCGCAGCCGCGCGTCCGGCCCGGATCGCACGCTGCAGTGTAGGACTCAGTGAAACCGTGCGCAGTTTGATTAATCCGTCTTCGACGCCCATGAACGATTTCTTTATCTGCCGGTCCAAACCCGCGAGGTGGAGTCGCGCGTCAGCGGTTATTTCGTCCTGAGAGAGCGCGAAGGCAAGGGCATTGGAGGTATTGCGGAACAGGTCATGGGTTGACGAGATTAGGTGGTTGAGTTTGTCGAGATCCGTCCGCACAAAATTTGCGAGCGAAGACACCGGCGCCGCCCGATAGTCTATGGATGGAAGGCCGGCGCCCCGAATTGCGTTGAAAGTCACGGCCGGAAACTCGACGACAGTTCCCTCCAAAGTCGCGAGAGCGGTCTTACTACCATAGAGTACGCGAAAGTTGATCTTGCCAGGGTTAGTCTCGTCAACAGCGGGAGAGGTGGAGATCACCTCGCCCAGGTCGGCCAGCCGTTCCTTCAACCGAAAGAACTCCTCATCAAAGTTAATTAGATCGAAACTCGTGACCACCTGAAAGAGCGGCGTTCCTTCCTCGACGACAGTTATCAGGCGATGCTGCTCGGTATCGGTTAAGGACTGCCAGATTTCAAATGGAATACTCGAAAGGACTGCTTCGGTATTCGTATTCGGCTGCCTGACTGTACCTCCGGCAGCGGCTCGAAGTTGGTCAAAAAGGGCACCCATGGGTGGCCCGGCATTCCCGGAAGCTGCCTGGCTCAGACTTTCATCAAGCGCGGCAGTGGCGCTTTCACAGGTATCCAATACCGCTTCGCCGAGTGTGGTTTGTCCGCGACGGACGGCGTCGAGCAGATTTTCAAGCTCGTGAGCAATCTGGCTGACGTCTCCCAAGCCACTCGAGGCTGCAGAACCTTTCACGCTGTGGACGTGCCGAAACAATCGATCGACCAGCGCTCGTACCTTGCGCGGCTCCGGGCCGGTCGTAAGGCTGGCACGAAGTTCGTCCAGGTCGGCAAAGATTTGCTCAACCAGCTCTTCGATCTCAATCAGAAATTCGCTTTGTCCTTGATCCACGCGGGGATAGTAAATGGTGAAGGGTGAATGGTAAATGGTAAATCGAACGAGCTAGCGATCCACGAACCCAAACTCGCTTATGCCGGATCGCTTCACGCCGGGGTCAGGCCGAAGCCGAGTGCTCGTCTGAATCGTCTGGTTCCGGCTCAGGGTCCGAGTCGGTTTCAGAGTTGTCGACATTTTCCTGTGGCTGTTGTTCATCCAGATCGCGCTTGATGGCGTCGAGAATTCCGTTGATGAACTGCGTCGCTTCGTAGGTGGAAAAACGGCGGGCTATTTCCAGGGCTTCGTTGATGGCGACGGTGCGGGGAGTGGGCTCGTAGAGAAACTCATAGACGGCGAGCCGGAGAATGTTGCGGTCCACGATCGCCATCCGCGGAATACGCCAGTGTTCCGCGCGTGAACGTATGCGTTCGTCAAGTGCGTCAAGATTCGCGAGCGTACCCGCGGCGAGGCGGGTCGCGAATTCACGCGCAACCTCCTCCGTGTCGGAGTCTCCGAGTTCGGTCCAATAGGTACGGAGGACCTCGTCCGGAACCGCCCCGGCGATATCAGCCGCAAAGAGCATTTGCAAGGCGCACTCGCGCGCCTTACGTCGCGAACCCATAAAGCACCAGTGATGAGTAATGAGTGCTGAGTGATGAGTTAGACCAAACCTCGGTCGGGTTACTCTTCACTTGGCATTCGTCATCGTCTTATAAAGATTTACTAACTCGACCGCAGTCGTGCCGGCCTCAAAACCCTTGTTCCCCAACTTGACCCCGGCCCGATCGATTGCCTGGTCTACGGTGTCAGCCGTTACCACTCCAAAAACGACGGGCACTCCTGTTTGCAGAGATGCTTGCGCGATGCCACTGGCCACTTCCCTGGCGATGTATTCGAAATGTGGAGTTTGGCCCCGGATAATTGTGCCCACGCAGATGATCGCGTCAAACTTTCCCGATCCGGCAAGCTTCAATGCCAGAAGCGGAATCTCAAAAGCCCCGGGTACCTTGAAGACTTCCACCAGCTTCTCGTCAGCCCCGAGACGCTCAAGCGCGTCGAGCGCGCCCTCGACTAAACGAGAGCTAATGAAGTCGTTCCAACGACTGCCAACAATCGCGAAACGAAATCCGCCGCCGTTAAGATGTCCTTCGTGAATTACAGGCTGCAATACGCGCGCGCTCCGATTTTATGAGTAGGGGTCATGCATTTCCGAGTATAGGTGAAGCGTTTGAGAGCGGCAAGCGAGGGGTAGTTTAGTAAGGGCACTCGGTCGGGGATACGACGTCGATCGTCCTTTGACTGTCACCGTTCGTGGATTCCTACCTTCCTTTGAAAACGGGTTTTCGCTTCTCGAGGAATGCGCTGGTACCTTCGCGGACATCGCTGGTGGCAAACAGGTTGGCAAAGAGGTTTGACTCCAGGGCCAAACCTTCAGCCAGCGGCAGCTCAGTCCCGCGGGTAACTGCCTCAAGGCCAGCGCGAATCGCGAGCGGAGCCATAGTAGAAATCAGTCGCGCTAGTGATTCCGCTTCAAGTAACAACTGATCCTCGGGCGCGATGCGATTGATTAATCCGATTCGCAGCGCTTCTGCGGCTGGGACAGTTCGTCGGGTGCGGATTATCTCAGTCGCATAGTCGCTGCGTATCTGACGTTTGAGTCGCGCAAGCCTTCCCGAAGTCTCAATGCCGTCGCTTCCTATTTGACCGAAACTAAAAGTGGTGTCTGGTGAGGCAATCCGAAGATGACAGGCCAGGGCCAACTCGATCCCGGCGCCTGCGGCCGACCCCCTAATCGCCGCAATGACGGGAATGGGGCAATTTTCGATTTCATCGTAGAGTCCCTGTCTGGCTCTGGCAGCTTCGCTCACTTCAGCATCCGCAAGCTTGGGTATTTCGGCCCCGTCAGTCTCGTCACAGAAAGAGTTATCTGCGACGCCGACAAGAATTACAGTGCGCAAGTCTGGTTGACTGTTGAGATTCTTGAAACGCTGGGTAAGGGCGAGAGTCATGTCCCTCGAGAGCAGGTCATACGGCTCGGGAGGGTTAATGCGGATGGTGGCGAACGAATCGCTCCGCTCAAAGATTACTAGAGTTGAATCCACTGGTTCAGATTGTCCGACATACTTTATTAGTTTGTCGCTGGCGTGGCGACGACTAACCGCCAAG
>DATKIS010000378.1:0-3686 GCA_035543975.1 Pyrinomonadaceae bacterium | reverse complement strand
CGCCTGCGTGAGCGGGCGGAGCGGTGGTCAGCGTCCTGTCAGAACCGCCTGCGTGAGCGGGCGGAGCGGTGGTCAGTGTCCTGTCAGAACCGCCTGCGTGGGCGGGCGGAGCGGTGGTCAGCGTCCTGTCAGAACCGCCTGCGTGAGCGGGCGGTCCGGATGCCGCCGGCTTATGCGATGGTTCTGACTAATTTCGGGGTTCATCCCTTCAGGCCCTAATCCTACTCAACGAGCAAACCAGGACTTCACCTCTACACTGCATCAGTGCCGTCGACCCTTGTTATTGAATCAACTCTCCATACGTGTTAAATAAGCGGGGTCTACTTCCCAAGAAAGCTTCCAGGGTGAGACGTCAAGCCTCTTCGACCGTGGTCCATGATTTCAAGGTAATCGTCCTCTCATCAGGAATCGGAACGCCCCATGCCCCAAAAGAACAGATCTTGGTTTCGCGGGAGTTCCCTGATTCGCCGCATAGCGTTGAGTCGGGAGCGACTCTTCTGGCTGTTGATCTTCTGCCTGACGGGCTCGCCTACAGTGTATTCACGCGGAGTGACGACTACCGGTGCGGGTTTGATCACTCCCGGGACTGCAGTGGTTCGCGAAGTGGCGAAAGGCGGCGCGCAGGTTTTCGACTTTTCACTGAACCCAGGGCAGCTTCTTCAGTTCTCGATTAAGAAGGATGACCTGGGCTTATCGCTGGTTCTTTACGGACCGGGGGGAGAGAAGCTGATTGAGCAGTCGAGTCACGCATACGAAATGCTGGAGATTTCCGCGCCAACTGGCGCAGCGGGCGTTTACAGACTGGAGCTCCGGTCGCTGGAACTTGACGAGAAGCTCAGGCCTTTTGAGTTAAGGGTCGAAACTGTAAAAGACGCAACAGCGCAAGATCGAAAAGAGAGTCTTGCCCGGGATGCGATCGCCGTTGCCACTATGCTGCGCGCCGACTGGAAGGAAGTGTCGCTTCGAAAAGCCATCCAGAAGTACGTTGACGCCGAACTGATCTGGCTGTCCACAGGCGATTTGCGAAGGGCGGCGAAGGCCTCAATGAGTGCAGGCGAAGTGAGCTTCACTCTGGGCGAATACCGTGAAGCCTTGAGCCATTATCAGACGGCTGCCAAGGAGGCGGAGCGTGGCGGGTCCAGGCTTGAGGAATCCCAGGCGCTCAGTCAAATTGGACGCCTGCATTCTTACCTGGGCAACAACGACAAGGCGCAAGCGTTCCTAGCTCGAGCACTCGTCTACTATTCCTCCTACCCCGGCGCAGATCGCTTCTTGAAACATGACCATGCAGAGGCATTGACCAACATGGCCGAGGTCCAGTATTCGAAGGGTAATCTGGTCAAAGCGTCGGAGCACTTTTCGCAGTCACTCAAGCTCTTTAGTGAGGTGGGAGACAGAAGAGGCGAGGCCCGGGCACGGCTATTCACTGGCTATATAGCTGGCGGATTGGGCGATCCCGAGACGGCCGTGGCCCAAATTTCACAGGCGTTGGCACTGTATCGTGAAGTGGCGGATAAGACGGGCGAAGGCCTTTCGCTTACGGCGCTGGGATTGTCTCATTCGCTCAAAGGGGAGGATGAGTCTGCGATCAAGATGCATCGGGAGGCGATGGCTAACTTCCGGCTGATCGGGGACCGACAAAGTGAAGCCATAACGTTGAATGCTGTAGGACAGGCATACGAGCACTTGCGGGATTACCCACTTGCGCTGGACAACTATGAACAAGGGCTGAAGCTATTCGAGGCAAACGGAAGCCTGGATTTCGCTGCTGTCATTCTCTACAAGATCGCCGGTATTCATAGACAGCTGGGCAAGAGCCAACTTGCGCTCTCCCACTACGATCGCTGTATCAGGCTGAGTCGCGCGGCAAAAAAATCGCGTATGGAGGCCTACGCCCTCAACGACGTCGCAGCGATTTATGCTTTAGAGAGAGACCGGGATAAGACGCTGAGACAGTATGAGAAGATCCTAAGATTCTACAGCACTATTGGTGACAGGGTAGGGCAGGCTCTAGCCCGAAATAACCTCGGCGATTTCGTCTTGTCATTGGGAGACAGTCACAAGGCGCTGTTCAACTACAAGGAAGCCCTTCGGCTCAGCCAACAGGCGGGCGAACGGGGCGTAGAAATCTCCACTTTGTACAATCTGGCGCGTGCTACCCGCGACTTCGGCGTCCTTGAGGACGCTCTGGTTCATATCAGGAAATCCATCGAAATCATTGAGGGCCTCCGCGCCAACGTCGCCAGTCCCGACTTTAGGTCGTCATACTTTGCCGGAGTTCGTAAGCACTATGACTTATTAATGGACATCCTGATGAAGCTGGACCAAACGCAGCCGGGACAGGGTTTTGCCACCGCCGCTTTGCTCGCCAGCGAAAGCGCCCGCGCTCGCACACTCCTCGAGATTCTGAAGGAAGCCCGAGCGGACATTCGTCAGGGAGTAGATGCGGCGGTTCTGAAGCGAGAGCGTGAGTTAGAGGGCTTGCTTAGATCCCAGGCGCAATACCAGATGGAAATCTCCAGCGGCAGTAAGAATGAGAAAGAGATAGCCGAAGTCGCCCGCCAGATCGACTTGCTCAGGGCCGAATACCAGGAGATTCAGGCCCAATTGAGAGATCACAACCGGCATCTCATGAGTCTTACCCAGCCTTCACCATTAAGTCTAAAGGAAATTCAGGGCCAGTTGGGTCGCGATGGCAATACGATCCTGCTCGAATACGCTTTGGGAGATGAAAGGAGCTACTTGTGGGCTGTGACCTCGGATTCAGTTAGCAGTTACCAACTGCCTCCGCGGGCAACTTTGGAGAATGCTGGACGCGAACTTTACGAATCGATTACCGCTCGGCACAAGCTGTCGGTAAAACTCGACCCGAGCTATCAGGCTAATGTTGCAGCATCGGATCGCCTTTACGATGAGAAAGCCCAAAGCTTGAGCCGGATGTTGCTTGGTCCCGTGGCCGGACAACTTGGAAACAAGAGACTCCTGGTGGTGACCGAAGGGGTTCTGCAGTATATACCTTTGGACGCTTTGCCAATGCCGGCGATACCAGCGGATATGGCCAATGCCAACGCCGCCGGACCGCAGACACCTTCGCAGGGACCCGCTCCGCTGATTGACTCACACGAGGTAGTAACTCTCCCTTCAATCTCGACACTGGCGGCAATTCGTCTTGAGCCGCGCCAACCGCCGGTGCGAAACAAGGTTCTGGCAGTGTTTGCGGATCCGGTTTTCGACGCTGACGATGAGCGAGTACAGGCCGACAGCGCCCGCATTGCCGCCGCCAACCTCTCGAACTCCAATCAGGCACCGACTCAGACTGACATTAGTTATTTTGAGGGCTTCAAGCCTGGTGGTGGCCCAATGCGTCTTGCCCGTACCTCAGAGGAGGCGGACGCGATTCTGGCAACGGTGCCTGGCAGAGCGACTATCGCAGCAAGGGGCTTTGACGCCAGCCGTCAAACGGCGATGAGCGCCCAAGTTGGCCAGTATCAAATACTGCATCTCGCCACCCATGGTTTGGTTAACAGTACCCACCCGGAGATGTCCGGCATTGTTCTAACGATGGTTAATCGGGACGGCACGCCGGCCCAGGGCTTCCTGCAGTTGCATGACATCTATAACCTAAAATTGTCCGCGGAACTGACGGTGCTTAGTGCTTGTGATACCGCCCTGGGGAAGGACATCAA
>DATKIS010000377.1:0-3445 GCA_035543975.1 Pyrinomonadaceae bacterium | reverse complement strand
GTCTATCGGGAGATTCCCATCAGTGCGAGTATTATGCTGAGCACGGAATCACTGGACTACCAGGTGGCTTGGCGGAATTCATCGCGGTCTCGGCTGTGAACGCAGTGCGCGTTCGATCGGGTCTCGACCCCGCTGAGGCCGCGCTGGTCGAACCGCTGGGCTGCATTATTCACTCGTCGGATGCAGTTGCAGCTGCACACACGCGCTATCGGCTGAACGCCGCCGGTGAGAATCGAGTACGCGCGGTGCTCGTTTGTGGGGCGGGTACGGCTGGGCTCTTATTTATCCAATATCTCAGGCGCGTGCTTAAGTATGAGGGACTGCTGCTGGTTTCCGCTCCGAGTGAATGGAAGAGAAGTCTGGCGAAAGGTTTCGGAGCCGACGAAGTCCTGGATGCGCGCAATCCGGACCTGGCGAAGGAAGTACTAGACAAGACTGCGGGTCGGGGCGTTGAATACCTGATTGAAGCGTCGGGTGCAGGCAGCGTAGTGGCAGCGATGCCGGGATTGATCCGGAAGCAGGCGACGGTCATGCTCTACGGGCACGGTCATGCTGGTGTGGACTTAAGCGTGCTCAATAATTTGATGTTCCGAGAGCCGACGTTGGTAACGCCGGTTGGAGCTTCGGGCGGTTTCAGAGATGATGGTCGCCCATCTGTTTACGCTGAAGCGCTCCGCTTGATCGAGGACGGCACGATCGAGGTGGCCTCGATAATCACGCATCGATACCGGTCGCTCGACGCAGTGCAAGGGGCACTCGAGAAAGACATGCGCACGCCGCATTTCCTGAAGGGTGTGGTGACACTGTAAAGCAAACTGTTAGTTTGCTGTGTATGTTTAGGCAACTTTGTTTTTGCCATAATGTTGGTATGCCTGGGAACCGAACCGCAAACTAACAGTTTGCGTTACCCAAGATGAGAGTCGGATTATTTGTCACCTGCGTAGTGGATCAAGTGTGGCCTGCCGTGGGGGCCGGCACAGTCGCTGTGTTGCGCCGCGCGGGTTGCACAGTTGAATTTGACGAACGGCAAACGTGTTGCGGCCAGCCGGCTTTCAATACCGGCTATCGAGAAGATGCCCGCCAACTGGCGGAGCGGTTCATCGAGATCTGCGAGCAGAGTCAGGTGGAGGCGATTGTTAGTCCTTCGGGTTCGTGCACCGCCATGGTTCACCATTACCCCGCCTTATTTCCCGAAAGCGAAGAATGGCGCCAACGGGCCCGCCGGGTTGCTGAACGGACCTTTGAGTTGAGCTCGTTTTTGGTCCGGGTGCTGAAGATCGACGACGTCGGCGCCCGGTGGCCGGGCCGGGTAACCTGGCATGACGCCTGTCATGCCTTGCGCGATCTCAACGTTCACAGCGAACCCCGCCGGTTGATCAGCAAGGTGCGCGAGGCTGAGTTTGTCGAACTCGATAATGCCGACAGTTGCTGCGGCTTCGGCGGTACTTTCTCGGTGAAGTATCCGGAAATCTCCGTCGCGATTCTGGATCAAAAGATTGAAGCTATAGAACGCGCGGGCGTCCAGGCCGTGGTCAGCGGAGATGCCAGTTGCTTAATGCAGATCGGCGGACGCCTTTCGCGCAAAGGTTCGAGCGTGCGGGCTATGCACTTGGCGGAACTGCTGGCGTCACAATAAAGACGCATTGTCCGACACACTTTAGTGCGTCGCCCTGTGACGGACGCGATTCGTGCGCTAAAACGGGCGCGATTCGAGAAAGATAATTCTTCGGTAACACAACGACAAACTAAAGTGTGTCGGACAAAGGTGTCGGACAAAGAGTGTCGGACATAGAGACATGAGCCATCCAACCACAGAGACTTTCGATGCTAACGCCCGTGCCGCGCTGGGTGACGAGCAGTTGCGCGGCGCCCTGCGCAACGCGACGTCTCTGTTTGGCATACGCCGGTTGGCGGCCGCGAAAGGATTGTCGAATTGGCAGGAACTACGCACCGAGGCCCGGGCGATCAAGGATGAAGTGCTGCTCCATCTCGACCAGTATCTCGAACAGTTTGTCGGGAATGCCGAAAACCGCGGTGCCCAGGTGCATTGGGCTCGCGATGCCGCGGAAGCCAACCAGCTCGTTTGCGGATTGGCGACGAGGTACAACTTGTCGCCGAAGATCGTCAAAAGCAAGAGCATGGTGACCGAAGAGATTCACCTCAATGTGGCCCTCGAGAATGAAAGCATAGAGGTGATCGAAACAGACCTCGGCGAATACATCATCCAGCTGGCAGGCGAAGCGCCTTCCCACATAATTGTCCCGGCGATTCACAAAACCAAACGACAGATAGCCGAACTTTTCACCGATAAGCTGGGCATTGAACTCACCGATGATGTCGACCGCTTAACCAGTGTCGCGCGCGGAGTGTTACGCCAACGTTTCGCCGCCGCTGACATCGGTATCAGCGGTGTCAATTTTGGCGTCGCGGAAACCGGGACCATCCTGATTCTCGAGAACGAAGGCAATGTGAGGCTAACGACAAGTTTGCCGAAAGTGCACATTGCGGTGATGGGGATTGAAAAGATTGTGCCGCGTTTTGCCGACCTTGACGTGTTCCTCAAGCTGCTGCCGCGGTCGGGAACGGGCCAGCAATTAACGACTTACCAATCGCTGATCACCGGAACGAAGCGTAATCCGTCTGACGAAGGCCCGGAGGAGTTGCACATTGTTCTGCTCGATAACGGCCGTTCGCGCATGCTGGCTCATCCCGTCACGCGCCAGTCGCTCGCCTGCATTCGGTGCGGCGCCTGCCTGAATGCGTGTCCGGTTTATCAACAGATTGGAGGACACGCTTACGGGTCGGTTTATCCGGGACCAATCGGCGCCGTCATTACCCCGCAACTGATTGGGCTGGGGAAGGCGTCGCAGTTGCCGTATGCGTCCAGCTTGTGTGGCGCGTGCCGCGAAGTTTGTCCGGTGAAAATTGATATCCCGGAGTTGCTACTGCATCTGCGTGCGGAGATTACCGAAGGGGGGATAGGAGAGAGCACGGGGCAAAAGGCAGAAAGCAGCAGGCAGAAGGCAGCAGGCACAACGTACGAGCTTGAGGCTGACGGTCGAGTGGGGATCAAGAAGCGGCGGATGGAGAAATTAGCCTTCAAGGTTTATGCGCGGGTGATGCGGAGCCCGAGATTGTATGAGTGGAACGCGAAGGCCGGCCGGTTGTTTCAGGGCCTGATTGTGCGAGAAGGACGAATAGGAAAAGTTGGCGCCACGCTTGCGCGCGCCGCGCCACCGCTGGGGGCTTGGACCAATAAACGAGACATGCCGCCGCTTGCGAGTCGCTCGTTCCGTGAACTTTGGCGCGACGGCCTGGCCGAGAAGTGACTGATTTGGAGTGCGGCGGCTTGACGCCGCTTTGGTCTGCGGCGGCTTGACGCCGCTAGCGTTAGACCAACAGATCTTCGTCGTCGGCGCGGACCTTGTGGGTTACTTGATCTCGG
>DATKIS010000376.1:0-2381 GCA_035543975.1 Pyrinomonadaceae bacterium | reverse complement strand
TGCAATCAACAGAACTGCTGAGCGGCTCACCCCGGAACAAATCAAACGTGCCGTCGATTTGCTCGTCGGATGTGGCGGCAAGGTAGTGTTGACCGGAGTTGGAAAGTCAGGCTTCATCGCGCGCAAAATCGCCGCAACCTTGACCAGCACAGGCACTCGCGCCGTTTTCCTGCACGCCTCTGACGCATTGCACGGAGACTTGGGGATTCTGGACAAATCTGATGTGGCTCTGCTGGTGAGCAACAGTGGCGAGACCGACGAGATGCTAGCTATGTTGCCCTATTTGAAACACCGAGCCGTTCCTTTGATCACTATCGTTGGTAACCTCACATCGACATTGGCCAGTAATGCCGACGTGGTGTTGGACGCTTCCGTGGATCAGGAAACATGTCCCTTCAATCTTGCCCCTACAGCGAGCACTACTGTGGCCCTGGCAATCGGGGACGCTCTGGCGCTGACCGTTATGCAGATCAAGGGGTTGACGCTCGAAGACTTCGCGCTTAATCACCCGGCGGGCCGGTTGGGCAAACGACTCTCTCTCAAGGTTGGCGACTTGATGCATCGGGGCGAGCGGAATCCTACAGTGACTCCGGCTACGTCCTGGGTCGAAGTAGTTAGTGCGATAACGCGAGGAGGGTTGGGAGCAGTGAACGTCATAGGAGACGACGATGTCCTCGCGGGTATCATCACTGATGGCGACCTCCGCCGTGCGATTCAAAAAGGCAATCCGGCTGACTTGATGGACCTAAACGCGGAGGCTTTCATGACGCGGAATCCGGTTACCGTCATGCCCGATCAGCTGGCCTACACTGCCCTGCAGTTGATGGAAAACCGTCCCTCGCAGATCTCAGTATTGCCGGTAATAGACGGTGGACAACGCTGTGTGGGTTTGCTGAGGCTGCATGACCTGGTGCGCAGTGGTCTATGAGTCGTGACAATCTTGGGGTGGGTTCGTCAGTTCGACAGGGAACTTCTCGAATCGCCCAGATCGGACAGTAGAGGCCTTCGATAGCTTAGGGTTGCTCTCAAAAATAATGCTTGACTTCTTGCTAGTTATGGATTAAAAAACCCGCCTCTTGGCATCACCCCTCGGTTGCTTTCCCGACTGATCTTCGGCAATCCGAGCTTTCGAACAGGCCGTAAACTTCCCAAGAGCATCTCTTTGTATTTCAATTAAGCCTTTTGGAAATGAGAATGTCCCGCTTGGATTGGCAATCTCCCCGCTTATCAATCGGCGGACATTTTATATCCATAGGGCGCAGAGACGCTGTTATTTGCCGATAGTGCTGGGACAATATCCGACCTTGCCCAAAAACATTAAGAGAACACGCAAGGCCCACGTCCTCTTGTGCAGTTTCTGACAACGCAGTCAGGACTGTGACCACTCTCGGTGCAGATCACCATATCTGAGAGTTTAAGGAGAATCCTAATGTTAGCCCCTAATCGTTCTTTTACGCACAGGCTTGTGCAATCACCAGTGACTAGTCTTGGAAGTGACGGCTCTCGAAGAGTTGTTGCCCTATTCATATTGATTGGCTTCCTAGCGGCCGCTACGTTTTACTCGCCATCCTCAGCCTCTTCTCGATCTAGTTTGGAAAGCTTTGCCGCCGTTCGCATTGGTGTTGGCGGCGCAACGCATGAGGTTTCCCCCGCCAATGGGCTCGGAATTCCTTTGCTCAGAGGCTCGCAGGCAGATTGGCGATCGATGATGCTGGTCACGGTGCCTTTCCTCACCGAAGATATCGAAATCAGTGCCCCTGCCGTGCGTGCACCTGGATGTACTGACCCGGCGGTGCTCTGTCTAGGCGAGACGGCGACCGCTGTCGTGACGAATGCGCCACTAAGAGCTGATTTCCGGGAGCGCCGGATTCAATGGATAGCTCCTGATGGTACCGTGCCACATATGTGGGAGGTTAACGAAGACCCGGAGACGGACACGTATACATTTGAAACTAGCGGAGTATTCGCCCAGGTAGGAAAGTGGGCAGTTCGAACGATAAATAACCGCGGGGGCGGTGTGGTAGTTGCGGAGTTTCAGGTGGTCAGCCCGAGCGATCCCAGCGTCGATCTCCAGCTCACCATGACTGGTCCCACAACCATTGCTGCCAACACGAATGTGTCTTACGACGCTACTATTTTTAATTATGGGCCGGACGAAGCAACCAACGTTACGTTGGTTAATCCAGTGCCTTATAATACAACCTTCGTTTCGGCCACGGCCCCGGCAGGATTCTCCTGCGTAGCTCCGCTTCTCGGTGAGGTCGGAGAAATCACCTGCACTGGTGAGACCCTGGGTTTGAATGACAGCGCGGCCTTCACCTTTACCTTTAATGCGAATGTTGACGTAACCAATGGAGCTGGTGTTTACAACGCTGCAAAAG
>DATKIS010000375.1:0-5072 GCA_035543975.1 Pyrinomonadaceae bacterium | reverse complement strand
TAGGTCAATTCAGCAAGCCGTCCAAGCACTTCTTCCACAGCCGGCCGAATTCGACGCTCCGATGTGTGAGTCTCGATCAGTACCACACCCTCTGGCTTTACCTTCAGCGTGTCCCCGTCCGCGATGGTTCCCAATTCCGTTATTACAACGGCTACTTGTGCTCGGGCAAGAATCACGGACTTTATCGGACCCATGCCGGTCCAACGGATGAAACCCTCCAGAAAGGGATGTTGATGTAGATTAGTAAGAGTGCCGCTGGCTGTCTCAACAATTTTCCAAGCGTCGGTGCCCACTATTGTGTCGGCGACACTTAATGGACGGTTGGCCTCCAAATAGAGAAGCGCGCTTGCAGGTGCGTAGCCGGCCATATCGACCTGACTCGGCTTGACCCACCAAAGCCAAGCAACAACCAGCAATGTCGGGAGGGCAACAAACCAAACCCATCTCAGTCGTATCATTGTCGGCATCGTAACCGTCGCCCCCACCTCGCGCAAGCGATCACAAATGCGTAAGGTCATTTTTTGGAATAGGTGTGTGGCTTCCAGAACCCGCAAGGCTCCGCGTTCACCACTGCAGCGTCGCGGGCATAAACTATGTAGACTCAAAGTTAAACAAAGCAAATTTGATGTTGACATTGTTTATCCCGTACGGTAGTCTGCTTCCCGCGGCAGTCACGTTGCCGCCATTACTTAGGTTCCTGCCACTGTTCTCGTTCAGGATTTTTCACACCGCCTAGGGTTTTGGTTTAGGTCAACTCTCCAGCGAAATTCAGAGCCCTTCAGTACAAGTTGCGCGAACGTGCGTCCCGCCTCAGATACAGAACAATTCCAGGACCCAAAAAGTTAGCGAGGAATTACCTTGAAAAACGACATGCCATCCACTCCCTTCAGAATTGTACGAAGCCGATTACCAAGAGCAATTAAGGCTCGTGCCCGTCTTCGCCAACAGCACCGTATTCGCTCTCTCTTTGTCGCGAGGAATAAATAGATCATGTTCAAAAAAAGTATGGGTAAGAAAAATCTCGTTGGTGTCGATATTGGTTCGAGCTCGGTCAAAGCGGTTGAGCTTCAAAGAAAGGGCTCCACGCTTCACTTGATGAACCTGGGATTTGAGAGTCTTCAGCCCGACACAATCGTCGACGGGCAGATCATGGAGCTCAATAACGTCGCCAACGTAATTACCAGCATCTTTGCTGAGCACCAGATCAAGACTTCCAGAATCGCCGCAGGAGTTAGCGGGCACTCGGTTATCGTGAAAAATATCATCCTTCCGCAGATGAGTGAGGATGAACTCCAGGAATCTTTTAGCTGGCACGCCGAGGAGCACATCCCCTTTGATATCACGGATGTGAATCTTGATTATCAGGTGACAAGCAGCTCTCCAGATGCGCTGAATGTTCTGATGGCGGCTTGCAAGAGCGACAAGATAGCTAACGTCAAACAGTCAATTCAGCTGGCTGGTAAGCAGCCAGTGATAATCGACGTCGACACGTTCGCCCTACAGAATTGCTACGAACTAAATTACCAGCCGAAGGCGGGTGAGGTAGTCGCGTTGCTAAACATTGGCTCGTCTACGATGAATATCAACATTGTTAACGGCACCCGTTCAGTCTTTGCTCGAGACGCTTCTGTGGGTGGCAGTCAGTACACTAGCTTGCTGCAAAAAGAACTGGGTTTGACGTTTGAACAAGCGGAAGCGGTCAAGCGTGGACTTCCGCTCCCCGAAGGGATCGAGGCTCGTCCAATCCAGCCGATCATCGAAACCGTCTCAGATATTCTCGCATTAGAAATAAGGAAAACGATGGACTTCTACCGCGCTACTGCGGAGGAGAGTGAAGAAGCGATACAGAAGATTTTGGTAGCCGGTGGCGGGTCAAAACTGCCAGGCCTCCCCGAATACCTCGCGAAGCGATTCGACATACCTGTTGAACTCTTCGATCCGTTTCGCCAGATACAGGTTGATGGCAGAAAGTTTGACCCGGACTACATGAAAGAGATCGTTCCTGACATGGCAATTGCCGTCGGTCTCGCCTTGAGAGGAGTGGAAGCGGCATGATCAAGATTAACTTACTCGAGTCTGTTACCGACCGTCCAACCGGAGCAGCCATGGTGGAAGCCCGGGTGACAAGCCCTCGCGTGCAGACGCTATTGTTGGCACTCACTGTCTTCGGTCTCTTAGTCCTTGGCGCCGGTTACGACTACGTCAGTTCGAAAGCCGAGCAAACTGCTGCACAGCACGAAGTCGAGAATCAACGACGGATCAACCAGCAAATGCTGGCGGTCAACAAGGAACAGGCTGATCTGGAGAAAAAGGCTCAGGATATCCAGGGCAGGATTGATGCGATAAAGAAGTTGCGTGAATCGCAACAGGGACCGAGTGCGGTGCTTCGCGAAATCAAAGCGCGATTTGATAGCGTACCGGGGCTGTACCTGAAGAGCCTGGCACAAAAGGACGGCGAACTTACCATCAAGGGTGTGTCACCTAACGAGTCTTCAGTGACTCGATTTGGCCAAAGCCTTGAATTTTCGTCGGGACTATTCACAAACTTCAATATTGAAACCCAGCGAGAAATGGTCCAGGACAAAGGGGCCTCATCCCCAGCCGAGCCGAGCGCTCCGGTTGAGGTTGTCAGTTTCACACTGAGGTGCAGCTACGGTGCAAAAGCGCAAGCCCAACCCGCCGCCACGTCTCCTGCAACGCAAGTGGCCATGAAGAAGTAAATAATCCGCGATAGTGTACCCAACCCGTCCAGTTAAATGGCGAAGGAATTAAATAAATGAAAATAGGCAATCTTCAATCCCTGCCATGGTATTTGCGACTGGTAATGTTCGTCGCCGTCGCTGGTGTAATGTATGCCGGTTTCTGGTATTTCATTACTCGTCCAACACGTGCCCACACCAAAGAACTGAATGATGAGATAGCTCAGCTTCTACCCAAGAACGCACAGGCCCAGATTGCTTCTCAAAGACTCAACGAATTTCGGGCTGTCTACAAGGCGCGTGAAGAAGAGTATGAAGAGTTGAAGGCGTTGCTTCCTGAACAACGCGAGCTAACGATGGTCCTGCAAGGTGTTCAAGACCGTGCCCGCAACAACGGGTTGGTGTTACAGAAATTCATTCCGAGGGATGATCTCCAGCAGGAAAACTATAGTGGCAAGAGAATTGAAGTTAGCGTGATCAGCTCTTTCAATTCGCTCCGCGCATTCTTTGAACAGTTGGCCCATTACCAGCGGATAGTGTCAATTACGAATTTCCAACTGACTCAGTCGGACAAAGAGACAGGATCCAGGACCGTTGAGGCGACGTTTGACTTAACCGCTTATTATGTTTCTGCTGAAAAGCTTCAGAAACCGGCCGCGCAACCACCTGCAAGTTCGGGACAGGTTCCGGCCACAGCGGCACCTCAAGTCAACAAGTAATTAACAGTTAATTAGAACGAGCACTTAGGAAATTAATTATCATGATGCATCTAACCAAAGTAGCCCAATACGGTCTGGCGACTCTCGTCGTAGTTGGAATCTTCGCGGTAAGCGGAGCCACCGTTGCCATCGCGCAGACTAAGAGCGAAGTTCCGGCGAATCGCAGTAACCGTGGCGGTCGCGACCCCTTTAGCAAGTACGTGCCACCGAGGGTAGTGGTTAAAAAGAGTAATCTGGTATCGCCCCCGTCAATACAGGAAAGAATTCAGCAATACAAAGCACAGAAGCAGGCGGCGATGAGTGCCAGAGTGGCGGCGCCTAAGCCGACCACGGCTTTTCTCCTCAGCGAGGTGCAAGTAATTGGAATCTCTCGGTCGCCCAGAGGGTATGCGGCAATCGTGGAAGCATCCCCAATAAAGTTGGCCTACGTTATTTACCCGGGAGAGCGATTTTATGACGGCCAGCTCGTGGCCATCGAAGACAACCGGCTCGTTTTCCGCCGAGAGACAGTTTTCACCGATGGCCGAAAGGAAGTTTCTGTAGAACTGAAACCCCTAAGGCAGGTAGACACGGTCGACGCTTTCGCGGCAGCAAAAGCAACTCCTCCCGCCTCGACGACTGGGGAGTCAGAGAAGAAGGCTGAAACAAAGCCATCCCCTGAGAAACCTTGAAGAAGTCTGGCTTCGAAGCTTGACCACCGTTTGAATCCTTCCGCGCGTAGTCCTAACAAGTAAACGACCTGGTAGCCAGCTACGCAGTTTTGACAATCAACTCTGGACGAATCCCGCTTTGTGCGGCGCGCGCTTTTGGCTGAGCGTAGCGCGTGGCGGTAAACGTCTCGCCATTCCCTTAAGGAGGGAAAAGATGCTTTTTCAGTCTCGACTCAGACATGCCACAAAAAGGACTACGCTCGTCCTGGTATTTATCTGTATCTGCAGTTCCCAGATTTGGGCTGCGGATACCCTAACCGCAAACGGATCAAGTTCGGCGATCAGTTCGGACGCAAAGCCCGGAGAGCCTGCGGCGCAGCAGAAACCATCTCCTACGCCGGCTGTCTCGCCGACCGTGGCCATGTCGCCCGCGACAGAAAGCGGAAGCCAGTCTCATCAGGGACGGCAATATGGTCAGCCTGGCTTTGTCGGTGAACCCATCAACTTGAACGTGGTTAATGCCGATATTCGCGACATCTTGAACTACATCACCGAACAGTATGGCGTGAACTTCGTTATCGATTCGTCGGTCGCAGCCGTGCCCGTGACTGTAAACGTTCAGGAAGTTCCGTGGAACGTTGCCCTGGATGCGGTGTTGAAAGCGAATCGGTTGGGAATCGAGTCGAGTGGGAACATCCTCCGCGTGGCCACTACGGAAGTATTGGCAAAAGAGTCCGAAACGCAGAAGGTGATTAATGATTCGAGACTGGATGCTTCGCCACTCGTCACGGAGTTCATCCGTTTGAACTACGCCCGCGCGTCTGGAACCCTTGCGCAAGCGGCAGGATCTACCGGAGCTTTTTCCGGGGGAGCAACAAACCTTAGCTTCAGCGGTGGAGCAGGCGGAGACGCTACTGGAGGGAGCGGCGATCAGGGACTATTACCAATCATCTCGCGCAGATTATCTCGGCGCGGCTCGATTGAAGTTGACGGACGCAGCAACA
>DATKIS010000374.1:0-4893 GCA_035543975.1 Pyrinomonadaceae bacterium | reverse complement strand
CGTTCCAGCACGTTTGCCTGGTTTTGTTGCCTCATCGAGCGAGCCTCGGCAACTCGCGATACCATGGGGGAGATCGCAAAAATCCCAGTCAACATCACCAGGGCAATCTTCAATTTTTTCATTTGTTCATCCTTCCAAAGTTTACGACAGTCGAGTCGATCCGCCGTAGTTGTCTTGGGAGAGCCAACGTAGTGCGTTTCCTTGAACCCTGGTGTTCGACACACTTTATAGTTTGTCGTGCGGTGAGAGTCTGGGTCGTCAGGGTTTAACGCGAATTGCTTTGTCTCAACCAACTTCCCCTCCCGTCAGGAAGACAAACTAAAGTGTGTCGGACATTCAAATGCTAACACCGGAGAGCCTGCACCAACAATATCCCTGTCAGCGCTCTGCTTGACCGTCTCTGTTGCCCGGCCTAGACTCGCCCTTAAGTCAGCCGACTGAGTTGAAACCAGGATTTGCGGCGAGCCTGAGACAACCTCGCGCGCAATGAACTCGGCCCTCAGATGCTCAAATTCGCCAAGTGGTTGGCGGGGAACGGCCAAAACCGATGGCTAAAACATGAACCAGATCCGCAGAGTCTATCTGGATCACAGCGCCACAACGCCGCCTGATCCCCGAGTGGTCGAGGCCATGTTGCCGTACCTGACGGAAAAGTTTGGCAACGCGTCGAGCGTTCACTTCTTCGGGCAGGAGGCCCGGGCGGCAGTAGACCGCGCCCGGCGCGAGGTGGCGGCCCTGATCCAGGCCCGGGCCAATGAAATAGTTTTTGTTTCAGGAGGAACTGAAGCCAACAACCTTGCGATTCGCGGGCTACTAAGCCGAGGCCCGGCTGCCTCCGCCAGCGACCGAGGCCACATCATCACCTCCAGTATTGAGCACCCGTCTGTGCGGGGAATCTGCGAACAGATGGAACAGTTGGGCTGGGAAGTCACGAGGTTGCCGGCTTACGAGGAAGGGATTGTGCGCACCGACGACGTTCGCGCCTCCCTGAGACCCAACACCGTCCTGATTTCCGTCATGCTCGCCAATAATGAAATTGGCACGATACAACCGATTGAGGAAATCGGCGCCCTGGTGCGCGAGGAACGGGAACGTGGCCGTTCCAATCTCTGGTTTCACACTGATGCAGTACAGGCAGCGGGCCGGATTCCGTTGAACGTGGAGACGCTTGGGTGTGACCTGCTGTCTCTTTCAGGTCATAAACTCTACGCCCCCAAAGGCTGTGGGGCGCTTTACGTCAGGCGTGGCGTTCGCCTGGCGAGTCAGAACGTCGGCGGACATCAGGAGCGAGAGAGACGCGCAGGGACGGAAGGTGTGCCCGGCATAGTGGCCTTTGGCGCCGCCGCAAAACTGGCGCGCGAGGAGATGGGCGAACGTGGCGAACACGATCGGCGACTGCGCGATCTGTTTGAAGTCGGTGTAACGGCGGCGATTCCGGACGTCGTCTTTAATGGCGACCGCACTCGAAGACTGCCTCATCTGTCGAATATTTCGTTTCGGTTCATTGAAGGCGAGGGACTGTTAATCAGTCTTGACCTGCAAGCGATTGCCGTCTCGACGGGGTCTGCCTGCTCTTCAGGAACACTCGAGCCATCCCCGGTTATTCGGGCGTTGGGGCGAAACGATGAACTCGCCCGCGGCTCAATTCGATTCAGTTTCGGCAAAGACAATATCGATGCGGACGTCGATTACGTTCTGGAAGTGTTGCCAAAGGTCGTCGATAAGTTGCGGCAGCTCTCGCCGCTCAATAAAGTTGGCAGTTCCTCGAACACAGCACGCAGCACTCAGCCTTCAGCACTTTAGGACGCCGTGCCTTACTCTTCCATCTTCAACGATCACATCGCGAACCCACGGAACGCCGGCGAACTTGACGACGCCAACCTAACCGCTGAGGAGGCTAATCCAATTTGCGGAGATCGACTCCGACTCTCGCTGCGCGTCCGCGCAGGCCGGATTGAAGCCGCGGGCTATCTGGCGTATGGCTGCCCGCCGACGCTGGTGTGCGGATCAGTGTTGACTGAAATGATTACCGGCAAAACTGTTGAGGAGGCAGCGCTCCTCCGTCGACAAGATGTGGTTGAAGCAGTGGGTGGGTTGCCTGCCAGAAAACAACATGCAGCTGCGTTGGCGATTGAGACGTTGCGGACGGCTTTGGAAAAGAGCGGGGGCGAGCCCCCCTTCCCGACCCCGAGCACAGTTCGGAGCTGATTCTTGAGTGGACCAATCAGCCACAGCCCGCGAAGCGGGCGACAGCATAAAGCCTGGGGTGGAGCATAGCGAAACCCCAGGTTGGTATACCAACGATAATGCTAGCCCGCGGAGCGGGCGAAAGTGTTTACCGTAACTTGATCCACTGTCGCCCGCTCCGCGGGCTGGGTTCTTCGGTCCTTAAGATCCTGGGGTTTCGCTGCGCTCCACCCCAGGCTTTATGCTTTCGCCCGCTGCCGCGGGCTGGATTGGATTCCATCCGAAGGACTTGAGACTCGTTCCTGCGCTTATGCCTCATATGCCGTTCTCAATTTGCTAACTCACAACAAAGACCGATTGATCAAGGAATCGTCAGCCCGCGTCTTGAAGGCTGCGGCGTTGCCCCAGGCCGCTGATGATATTGGGGTGCGCAAAACTGCTTGGGCTCCGTACCCAGCACGTAGGTTCGCGTCCGAATCACCGGACAAGATTCAACCGCAATGAAGCCGGTCGTTGGATCTATGTCCAGCGTAATCGTTCCTTCGAGCCGCCCCGTCTCGGTACTGCGAGTTTCATATCTCGGCTGACGGACTTTATGCGAAGGAGTCGGGGACGGCGCACTCGGCGGCAGCAGAGTTTCGTCGACAGGGGGCTCGACCTCTTCTGTTTCCGGCGTGGCTTCCACCGCGGGCTCAATGTCGACCGAACTACTCGGCGAGGTGCCGTTAATAAACAGTTCGACGCGTTTATCCGGCTCATCCGGAGAAGCCGGCCCGCCCGTCCTTGGGTTTATTGCCACCTGTTCAATTCCGGCAGGCATTTGCCAGTCGCCCTGCCACTCAGGATGTTCTCCCAAGGCCACCGACATGAAGTCCGTCCAGATCGGCAACGCGGAATTCGCGCCCGTCAGGCCCAGTTGCGAGCCATCATCAAACCCCACCCAGACGACGCACACCAGGTTTGGAGTGTATCCGGCGAACCAGCCATCGCGTGACGTTCCGGTCTTACCTGCTACGTTCCCTTTGAAGCCCCGCGCCCTGACGGGAGCGGCGGTACCACGATTCACCACGTCTTTCATAAACGACGTCATTACATAGGCAACGTCCGGGCGCAGCACATCGCTCTTTTGCGGAGTCGGCGCGGCGATTGTTACTCCAGTGCCCGTGGTGATCCGGTTGATGGCGATGGGACTGGTGCGCGTGCCAAGACTGGCAAACGCAGTGTAGGCAGAAGCCACTTGTAACGGAGTCGCTTCACTCGTGCCCAGCGCCATCGCAGGATAGGCCCGCGGCGGCTTTGGCAGTCCCGCCTTGGCGGCCAGGTTCATCACCCGTCCAATAGTCACTTCCATCGCCACGTCTACTGTCACCACGTTAAGACTATGGACGAGACCGTCGCGCAGGGTGACTGGAGCATGGCTGTAGGAATCGCCGAAGTTTCCGGGCGTGTATTCCTGATTGTCGAAGGTGAACGTCTTCGGCTCGTCCATATAGGTTGTCGCCGGCGTAATCACCCGCGGGATCGGGTCGTAAGCGGTGTTGAGGGCGGTCGCATAAACGAACGGTTTGAACACCGAACCCGGTTGACGATAGGCGTTGGACGCCCGATTGAGTTGGCTCTTTGAATAGTCTCGCCCGCCGACCATCGCGACGATCTCGCCGGTTTTCGCGTTCATAGCGACCAGCGCGGCCTGAAGCGTCCCCGGCGCAAATCGCTTGGATTGAATCTTGTCGAGCGCGGCCAACTGTTTGGTGAGCGCCGCGTAAGCTGCGCGCTGTAGGTCGAGATCAATGGTGGTGTAGATTCGAAGATGCTGCTCGGAACCGGAGCCAGCCACGATGTCAGTTAATTGATTTTGGACGAAATCGGCAAAATAGGGTGCGTCAGAAACGTCGATCCGGCCTTTGGTAGCTGTCACTTGAAGCGGAGTAGCTTTCGCCTGGGTGGCTTCCTCGGCGGTAATCGCACCGGTTTCGGCCATGCTGTCCAACACTTGATTGCGTCGGGCGGTCGCAGTGTCGAGGTCGTGGAATGGATTGTAACGATTTGGACTGCGGATTATCCCGGCGAGAAAAGCAGACTCCGGGAGCGTAAGTTTGGTAACGTCTTTGTTGAAGTAGGCATCGGCAGCCTCGCCAAAACCGTTAATAGAAAAGCCTGCCTGCTGACCGAGGTAAGCCTGATTGCTGTAAAGGGAAAAGATCTCCTCCTTCGATAATCGGGTCTCGAGGATTATCGACATGTAGGCTTCGGAGATTTTGCGTTTCGGCGTCTTCTCCGGAGTTAGCCAGAGATTTTTGACTGGCTGCTGGGTGATACTGGAACCACCCTGGCGCGCAATCGGAGAATTTGGGTCGCTGTCGTAACGACGCACCAGGGCCCGCAAGATGCCGCGAAAGTTAACGCCGTAGTGCTCGAAGAAGGAGCGATCTTCGGTGACTGTGATTGCCTTAACCAGATGGTCCGGCAGGTCTTTGAAGCCGATCACCTTGCGCTTGGAACGATCGCGCCCCGTCACGGATGAGATTAACTCGGGCTCCAGCCAGGCCCTTTCCAGGGGAGCAGTATGATCCAGTTCGTTAATCGAGCTAATGGTCTTCCCGTTTCGCGAAAACTGAATACGCACCTTGCGAAACTGCTGTTGACCGTCAACCAGCGTATTGTTGCTGGGCTCGATGTCGACGATTCCGGGGCTGACATAATAAC
>DATKIS010000373.1:0-2421 GCA_035543975.1 Pyrinomonadaceae bacterium | reverse complement strand
GTCCGGCATCGCGTCGCAAGCGTTTGTCAGCAGGTTGAGAAACACTTGCAGCAATTGCTGCCGATCCCCCTGCACCATAGGGAAGTTGTCACTGGTTTCCCGCACAACTCTCACGTTCCGGCTGCTCAGGTGATAACTGATCAGATCAAGCGATCGAGTTACTTCATCGCCAATATTGAGGGTGGAGATCTGCGCGTGGCTGCGCCGGCTGAATTGCAGCAGATTGCTAACCAGGTCAGCCATCCGCTCAGATTCAGTCCTGACTGTTTCCAGAATCGGAATCTTGTTCTCGTCTCCGGCCAACTGCATCATCAATGCTTCCACACTGAGGGTGACAGTCGTCAGCGGGTTATTCAGTTCATGAGCAATACTCGCAGCCAACTCGCCCATGGTTGCTAACTTTGACGCCTGCCAAAGTTGCTGTGAAATGACGGCCAGTTCTCCGTTCTTGGAGCGCAGCTCGCCCTCGACGCGTTTGCGCTCGGTGATGTCCAGCATGGTCCCGATCAGGCGCGTGGCCTGTCCGTCCATAAAAGAGGCGCGGCCTTTTGATTGAATCCAACGGAGTCCACCATTCTCGGTAGTGATGCGAAACTCAAGGGCCAGTTCGCCGCTCCCGTCCGATTTTAAGGCGTCCTGGAACGCTTCCTCGGTTCGCTGCCTATCCTCGGGATGAATTCGCTTTTGGACTTCGTCGCTGGTCAAGTCCGCGTCCGCGGGGAAACCAAAGATTTTCTTGCTTTGCACCGACCAGCGGCGTTCACGGGTAATTGGGTTGTGGTCCCAGGTGCCCAGTTCCGTTGCTTCCACCGCAAGACGAAGTTCCTCTTCGCTGGCGCGTACGGCTGCTTCGGCCTGTTTGCGTTCGGTGATGTCCATAACCGCGCCATCAAAGCGCAGTGCATTACCGGCGGCGTCTCCCTCCACTCGTCCACGTGCCTGCAGCCAGAGAAATTCGTCTTTCTGCCTGACTCGATACTCGATATCGTAATAACCGCATGATTCAATCGCCCTCGCGAGTCCTTTTTCTACACCCGGGCGATCTTCCTCATGAATTACCCGGAGATATGAGGCCGCGGGCAGTCCCTTGGCCGCATCGTCTGCTTCGAGTGAGAACTTTTGGGCAGTGAATTCGTCGGCCGTAAGCAGATCGTTCGGAATGTTCCAACTCCAGGTTCCGATCGAACCTGCCAGCAACGTCGAGTTCAAACGGGCCTGGGTCTCTTTGGTAGATTGTTCGGCCAACGCCCGCTGTTCGATTCCGGCGTTGAGGAAAAACACCCCCAGGAAGAGCGTTGCCAAAGTTAGAAACAGCCCCAGGGGCCACAGGAGAAGCGTGGTTACCGAAGCTCTTTCGGATTCCTGCTGGCGCATTATCAGCAAGGCGCGCTCTTCAACTCGCATGTCTTCGAGCAACCTATTGATGCTGTCCGAAAGAGCAATACCGACCCCAGTGCCAATCATCTGCTGGGCAGCGGGGAAACCCTGCTCGCGGCGAGCTTTGATCGTGGCCTCGGCGAATTCGATCCGTTTCGCGAGTAACGCTTTCAGCTGTTCTAAACGAGGGTGTTGACTCGGACTGTCGCTGATAACCTTAAGGACACTAACCAGGGCAATCGGTATTTGGGCTTTCTCCTCGTCGAATCGTTGCTGCTGCGTTTCAGCCCCGGTAATGACGAATAGACGCTGGCTGCTTTCCAGACTGGCAATCCGGGTGGTCAGGACTTGAATTTCCTTAAGAACGGCTTGTGTTTGACTGACCTCGCCGAGCGTTTGAAACAGTTGCCTGGCAATGCTGTAGGAACTTCCGGCGGCAAGGATCATCAACACGATTCCGGTGGCGAAGGCGGCGGTATTGAACCTGTCCAGTGACCAACTCAAGCCACCTTCGCTCCGGACCAAAGCCAACAACCCGACGGCAAGGAGAATGAATGCTATGGCAGTGTGCAGAGCGGTCCCGGTGTAGTTCCACCAGTGGTAACCCAAACCGTATTCCGCTGCGTACCCGATCAACGCCATTAGTCCGATCGTTAACACTACTGCGCCGAGCGCGGCGATGGTTGACTGGCGCAACCTCATGGTCCTGGGCCGGACCACCGTCACCATCGCCACTCCGACACACACAAAACAAAACGCAGTTGCCGGCGACATCCGCCCAGGTGTTGAAGTACCGACCCTGGCGGTCAAATCACGAATGAGCAATTCATCGATTCCGAACTGCCAACCGGCCAAGTACTCCATCAAGGTCACCGCCCCCATGACGAGTAGAACGGTAGCGCAGGTGATAGCAACGTAAGTGGAGAGTCTTGACACCTGGGGACGGGATAGGAGGAACAACGCAGTACCCGAAAGCAACATACCCAGGGCCGTGTTGACTTTCATGGAAACGAGGTTGGGAAAAACGCTCTTCAGCGCGGCAAT
>DATKIS010000372.1:0-3831 GCA_035543975.1 Pyrinomonadaceae bacterium | reverse complement strand
AGCGGCGTCGAGCCGCCGCACTCCAAAGGATTTATCGGGCATCCTTCTCGGCTATGACGAGGTAGCGGTTGAGTTGAGGCGCCGCGACCACCTGCAGTGTTCCGCTCGGCCACAATACCTCAACTTTTCGCACGCTCGAGGCCGTGCCCAACCCGACAATAATCCGCGGATCATTCGACGACAAATAACTACCGGAAGTGTTCACATCAAATATCTGTTGCCTGCCGCTGTCGTCGGCCACCATTATCCGGGCGCCGATACCGCTCAGGTTTGACTTGGAACCCACGAGCGACAAACCCAGCCAGCGGTTCCTGGTGCCGCCATTTCGTAACACCAAGGGGGGGCCTTCGAGGGCTGCGACAACGGCATCAATCTGTCCGTCGTTGTTGAGGTCTCCAAAAGCCGCGCCTCGCCCAACCATAGAATTAGCGAGACCAGGTCCAGCGGTCGCGGACACGTTAACAAATCCCTTCCCAGTGTTTCGCATGAGCAGGGGCGATTGTTTATATTTCAGGTAGGGATTCGTCTTTTCAATTGTATCCAGTACGTGACTCTGCGCTACAAAAATATCGCGTAGCCCATCATTGTCGGCATCGATAAAGCCGGCGCCCCACCCGGAATATGGCAGGGTAATCTGGCCCACGCCCGCGGAATTAGTGGCATACGTGAAAGTCAGGTCACGATCATTATGGTAGAGCGGGTACCTTTCGTTAGAAAGCGTGGAAATCACGATATCGGCGTAGCCATCGTTATCATAATCGCCAACGGCAACCCCCATCCCCGCATAAGTCTTTCCGTTTTCGTCGTAGCCGGCGCCCGATGCAACCGCAATGTCTTCAAACCGGCCCCCTCCTTTGTTGTGATAGAGCGACTGGCGAACGCTGTCGTTGGCCACGAAGATGTCCGTAAGTCCGTCGTTATCAAAATCACCAAAGGCGACGCCCAAAGCCTTGCCGTCGGCAGCACTAATCCCCGAGGGGATGCTCACGTCTTCAAAGGTTCCGTCAGGCCGCTGGTGGTAGAGGATGTTGGTGGCACCCTTGAAGTTGTCGGGATGACAGAAGGCTCGGTAGCCGGGCCTCGGCTCGCCGCAGTAAACAGAACCCAAGTCAAAGTTCCATTCGATGTAGCGCCCTACAAAAAGATCCAGGCGGCCGTCCTTGTCATAATCAAGCCAACCGGCACTGGTTGACCACCCGCTGCCGAGGACGCCTGCCTTGCGAGTTGTGTCGGTGAAGGTTCCATCACCATTGTTCCGGTAGAGAGTGTTTCCGCCGTATCCGGTAACGTAGAGATCCGGATGGTGGTCATTATCATAATCAGCAGCCGCTGCTCCCATGCTGAACCCCGAGCCTTTGAGTCCCGAGGTTTCAGTGGCATCTTCAAATGTCCCGTCAGCCTTCTGGTGATAAAGCCGGTTCCAGTATCTGGAGTCGCGCTTATCTGGCAGTTCGCCTGTCGGCATGGGGTCCTTCAAAGCAGCCGCATTGGTGAAAAACAGATCCAGGCGACCATCGTTGTCATAGTCAAACACAGCCACACCACCGCCCATGGCCTCGAGCAGATACTTGGAAGCGGTGAAGGCTGGAGAACGTTTGAAAGTGATTAGCGACAAGCTCGTTGCGTCAGTGAACGTCACCGGGGATTTCAACTGGGGTGCGGGTGCCGGCGGTTTCCCATTGGGAGTTTCGGAACTGTATGAACGGCCCGTGCGTTGGGGGGTGGGCGATGAAGCGGGGGTTGATTGTTGGCCCAAGACCCCAGCTGGAGCGATGAGAAGTATCAACAGAACTGGAAACAATCGGGAAACAAACAAGCCCGTTGCGGTTATGGTTTGCTGTGGTTTTCGTGCGGGCTGGTTCACTTGACTACTATCACTGCGTAGTCTTTGCCACTGTAGAGGCGGACCTCGCCTCCAGACTGAATGATTACCAGCGGGCGCGGGCGCCGCAAGGTGGCATCCCTGCTGGTTGCGACTGAGAAGATTTGGTGTCCGGCCAGGTCAAGGATGTTTAGCTTGCCGTCATTGCTGAAGCCGAATCCGTAGGCGCCGGTGTCCAGGGCCGATCCGTTTATTGCAATCGCCGAGTCGGTGATTAGGAACCCTTCGTACTTGGCTCGGACGTCCGCGGCATAGCCAGATGTGTCGACAAGCCCAGCGAGCACGTAGCGACTTGAACCGAAACGCACGGCCGACGAATTACGGACCTGCGTGGGGGCTGAGAGTCCTTGAAAGTAAAAGCCAGGAGGAATTACGCGCGTGAGTTCAGCACCGGTTAAGACTGTCGCTTGTTCCTGTGCTGTGACTAGAAGCGATAGCGAGCAGATAAGCAACACTGCAATCGCACCAACCACGGGCCTTTTTAAGTTTTTCATCGCGCTTTCCCTCCTTGGACCCGTCCTACTTCGGCAGGCCACTGAACCACTTTTCTGGTCGCGATCCTTAGCGCATCGAAGCATGGCGATTGAGCTAAACGACGTCAGCGGCTCGCGACTTTTCACGTCTCGATTTCAGGTACTCTATGAAGGGCGGAAGCAACGAAAGGGCAACCACCACGATCACCACCCACTCAATGTGCTCCTCAAGATCGATGCCGAAGCGAGACTTAAGCAGGCTCCCAAGAAAATATCCCGTCAAGAGCATACTAACGACCCAGGCTAAGCCACCGATAATATTGAACAACACGAAGCTGCGATAGGGCATTCCAGCCGCGCCGGCGACGATGGGCGCAAAAGTGCGGATGATTGGAACAAAGCGGGCGATGATGATCGTCTTGCCGCCGTACTTTTCATAAAAAGCATGCGCCTTTTTCAAGTGATCGGGTTTGAACAATAATGACTTTTGCTTGCGGAATAACCGCGGACCAAGCCGGGCGCCGGTGTAATAACCAACTGCGTCTCCCACCACGGCGGCGACAAACAACGTGCCCAATAGAATGGCCAGGTTCAATTTGCCCGTGGCGGCGAACAGACCGGCAACCACCAGGAGCGAATCTCCAGGCAAAAAGAAACCCACCGCCAGACCAGTTTCGGCGAAGATTATGAAGACCAGACCAAAGTAAACGAAAAGGCCCCCCTTAGCGAGAAGCGTCTCGATGATCACTTTCGGATTGAGAATTTCTCTGAGCTGGTGAATTAAGTCGTAAATCGAATCCATAAGTTTATTTCTAAGTTTGCGCCGACCAGCCGTGTTGACCGATCAATGGCACAAAAGCGCAGGGGCCATGATCTTCGTGCTTTTGCCCGGTCGCGCTTTTGATTATTCGAACCAGGCGTTGGGCCTCGCGAGTTTTCCCAACTGGTACGACCAGGCGTCCGCCGACCTTGAGCTGATTCACCAGCGGTTCGGGAACGATTGGTCCCCCGGCGGCCACCAGAATCGCGTCGTACGGAGCATTGGCTGCCCAACCCAGGGTACCGTCAAAACACTTCACTGTGGCGTTGTAGATCCCCAATTGTCGGATGCGGGTTTGAGCTTCGCGCGCCAGGCTTGCAATCCGCTCAATAGCGTAGACCTGGCCGGCGATCCTGGCGAGAATTGCGGTTTGGTATCCGGATCCGGCGCCGATTTCCAGCACTCGGCTTTCCGAGTCTATCTCAAGCAACTCAGTCATCCTCGCGACTATGTAGGGTTGGGAGATCGTCTGGCTCCCGCTAATCGGGAGCGCATGATCTCCATATGCCCGAGTCTGCAATGCATCCGGCACAAACGCATGCCGGGGAACTAATCGCATCGCATCCAGTACTTTGGAATCGCGGATTTGGTAATGATCGCGGAGCCTCTCAACCATGCGCTCACGCGGAATGGAGTAATCCTGGCTTCTGCTATTT
>DATKIS010000371.1:0-3070 GCA_035543975.1 Pyrinomonadaceae bacterium | reverse complement strand
GAGCAGGAATTTTACCGCGAATGCGGACGTCTGGTGGAAACGCTCGCCTGGCCTACAGTCGTTTCGGTTGGCGGCCCCGAGGTTCGCCTCCGAGCTCAACTGCTGCGCGAAACTTATCGAGACCTGATCTCCGACGAGATACCTTCCGGATCTCTCACGCCCGGCAATCTCAATGTTGGATTTCCGGATCAGGAGTCTTGCCACGTCACGGCCTACAGCTCCCTCGACCCCATCGCCATACCTAAGAATTTAATGGACCTGTTGCCTTATTTTGATGGCCGTCCAACCGAAGAGGTCCTAAAGGTTATCAGGAAAGAGAAGCGTATCAAGCTTGACCCAAAACTGCTGCGCAAGCTGCTTGACTTCAGAATTCTGGTGGCTTCCGAACGAGCGGAACAGAGCGGCCCGATTGAATCATCCTGCAACGGAGGAGGAGACTAATGCCCCAAACCAGCAAAACGAAACCTGCGAAAAAGCGAGTGAAGGTGGAAAGCCTTCCTGGCCAGAAGAAGAAAGTCAGTACGAAAGAAGCGAAGAAGGTTCAAGGCGGACGACCGAAGATGTTCGCTCTGGTGGACCGAACCAACTTGTCGGGAAATTAGCCGTCGGATCACCAGAAGAACCGCTGCATCTAGGAGTGCCAAGCTACCGAATTCTTCCGTCCGGCAAAACGGATCATTTACTGAAGGAGATGAACATCGTGGCCACAAAAAGCAAAACGAAAAGTGCGAAGAAACGAGTTAAGGTCAAGACCCTTCCAGGTAAGTCGAAGTCATTGACCGCGAAGGAAGCGAAGACAGTGAAGGGAGGATACTCCGGCGGAGTCCGGGTCGCGGCCGGCGACGTTACCGGGGATGGCATCGTCGTGGGGGCGGGCGTTGGGGGAGGCCCACACGTCAAGAGCAAATGATCAGCCGAGTCGCTTGGAATGACATCATCGCGGGTCAATTCACGAAGCGGTCCGTCACGCATCGGAACCTGCCGGTGAACTCTTATCAACCAGGTGGGAAAGATTAAGTACCGATGATAGTTCTAGTCCTCCTTCTCCGCCTTAAAGGATGTAAAGGATGTCCTAATTTTGTCTGGTAACCGACAATATCTCGGTTTCGCCAACGTCGGCGACCCGGGCAACCCAAGGCGGTTTGGAAAACAGTCGACTTAATGACTGGTCTACGTACCCTGCGTGAAAGTTTCCAACCCGACATCCTGCTGGTTTCCAGGTTCAGGTAAACTCCAAAGGAGCTCGAGAATCATACCCAAAGCCACGAAGAAAGACACTGACACGGCAAGTCAGGTTTCGGAACATCAGGATTCGGTTGATCTCGCTACGCTCGGCCGTTCCTATACTCCGCCACAACAGCTAGATACTTCGCCCGAAGTCTCGGACGTAATCGCCAGGATGCCCTGGTGGGCCACGCGTGGGTTGCTCTACATCATCATCGCGTTCATCGTGGTTGCCTTTCTCTGGGCTGGGTTCTCGATGGTTGATGTTGTAACTGAATCACGTGGAGTACTCGTCCCTGAAGGTTACGTGAAACCGGTGCAGGCTGTAGCCGGTGGTGTCGTCCAGAACATACTTGTGCGTGAGGGCGATCAGGTGGAGCGGGGCCAGGCGCTGGTTCAACTCGATGCCCGAGAGATGCGTGGCCGGCTGGGGAAGCTTCGCGAGGAATTGAGCACCAGCGAGTCCCTGCTCAGACAATCGATGGCCAGCCGTCCCGTCTCCGAGACCATGGAGCAACGGAACCGCATAGCGCGCTTGCAGAGCGAAATCGCAGCCGCCGAACTGGCGCTGCAACACACGACGATCACGGCACCCGTGGGAGGGCTCATCACCACCCTCGAGGTGCGCAGCACCGGAACAGTCTTACAAGCAGGTCAGACCCTCGCCACCATCGTCCCGGCCGGCGCCCGCCTCCTGGTGGAGGCTCGAGTTCCCAACAAGGACATCGCCTTTATTGAGAAAGGACTACCGGCCAAACTCAAGTTTGACGCATTTCCTTTCCAGGATTACGGGGCGGTGGAGGGGACGGTGTTGGAAGTTTCACCCGATGCGCAGCTGGATAAGGATTCGCAGTCGTTTTACAAGGTGACGATTGCGCCACGGAAAACCGAGATGGTGGCGAAGGACAAGATTGTGCCGCTCCGACCCGGGCTGACGCTGACGGCAGAGATCATCACCGAGCGCAAAAGCATCCTGAGTCTGATCCTCGAACCGTTTCGCAAGCTCAAACGTGATTGATGGAATCGAGGATCCGGATGTGACCATCAAAGTAGCAGCCCCGGTTTCACATGGTAGAACTCAATGAGTGTGTGGCCTTAGAAGTCAACGGCGAGGAGGTTAGCCTCTACGATGTGCTTCGGCGCGCCAAGCTAAACGGGACGCTACAGCTGCTCGAGGATGGCATCGATGCGGAGCTGATCCAACAAGGGGCCCAACAGCGCGGCCTCAAAGTTTCAGACGAAGAGCTCCAGCGGGCAGCCGATGAATATCGCACCGCCAACGATCTTCATGACGCGGAAACCACCGAAGCCTGGTTGCAAGCCAAACAGCTTTCCTATGGAGACTGGGAAGCGCTGCTTGAATACCAGGTAACGGAACGGAAGCTCATTGACGCCATCTCCGCTGGCTCGGTCGAGCAGCGCTTCGCGGAACAGCGACTGTCTTTTGACAAAGCCGCTATCTCTCGCCTGGTCCTCAAGGACGAAGGTGTCGCCCGCGAATTGCGCGCGCAAGTCGTCGAGGACGGCGCGGACTTTCATGCGTTGGCGCGCGAATATTCGACCGATGCTGACACCCGTCCGGCTGGCGGTTATGCGGGTTTGTTAGTTCGCACTGATATGGAGCCCGGACTCGAATCCGCAGTTTTCGGGGCACAACCCGGAAAGGTAGTCGGTCCAATCAAGACGGACGACGGGTGGGAACTGGTCAAAGTTGAGCATCTGGCTCCGGCGGAACTGAACGACGAAATGCGAGAGACGATCAAGACTGCGCTATTTCAGGAGTGGTTAACAGAGCAACGGACCAAGGCTAAAGTCAGCTTGCCTCTGCTGGCGAGCGATCACAGCG
>DATKIS010000370.1:0-2096 GCA_035543975.1 Pyrinomonadaceae bacterium | reverse complement strand
AAGAGTAACTTGAAAAAACCAGAAACAATCTTCGCGTGTCAGAATTGCGGACACCAGTCTCGCAAGTGGTTAGGAAAGTGTCCCGAGTGCGGTGAGTGGAACTCCCTGGTGGAGGAACGCGCCCGCTCAGAGAAGAAGGGGGCGTCTCGCAGCAGCTTCAAACTCCGCGACGCCACAGCGGTCGCCTACACTGAAATCGAATCGCAGGACGAGGTCCGCATTTCTTCAGGAGTCACGGAATTTGATCGCGTCCTGGGCGGCGGGATTGTTCCAGGCACACTCGTTCTGATTGGCGGTGATCCGGGTATTGGCAAGAGCACTCTGCTTTTGCAGGTTGCGGATCGGTTGAGCGCGAAGGATGGCGCCGTACTCTACGTTTCCGGAGAAGAATCGGAGAGGCAGATTAAACTGCGGGGCGAACGCCTGGGCATTGGAGCAAAGAACCTTTACCTGCTTGCGGAAACGAACCTCGAAAACATCTTTCACGAAGTTGAACGGCTTAATCCTACGGCGATCGTGGTCGATTCAATCCAGACAGTTTTCTCGGCCATGATTGAGTCAGCGCCGGGTTCTGTTTCCCAGGTGAGGGAAGCTGCCCATCAGTTTCTCTTGCTGGCCAAGAACCGCACGATTCCAATTTTTCTGATTGGGCACATCACCAAAGACGGTTCGATTGCCGGACCAAAATCTCTCGAGCACGTAGTTGATACCGTTTTGTATTTCGAAGGCGAACGCCATCACAACCATCGGATCGTGCGCGCGGTCAAAAACCGCTTCGGCGCCGCCAACGAGATTGGCGTGTTTGAAATGACCGCGGGAGGCTTGGTGCCGGTTGCGAATCCCTCGCAGATGTTTTTGCAGGAGCGACCGCAAAACGTAGCCGGTTCGGTAGTGACGGCCTGCATGGAAGGAACCAGGCCGTTGCTGGTCGAGATTCAGGCTTTGGTCTCTGAGACGAAGTATGGAACTGGCCGGCGGATGACTCAGGGAGTCGACCAGGGCCGGGTTGCCCTCCTGATGGCAATGCTGGAGAAACGTGTGGGCATGCAGATGTTGGGCGACGATGTTTTCGTCAACATTGCCGGTGGGCTGGAAGTGGATGAGCCCGCGGTTGATCTTGGGGTGGTGGCGGCGATTGCCTCCAGTTTCAAGAGCCGGCCGATTGATCCCCACACCGCAGTTTTTGGTGAGGTGGGTTTGACCGGGGAAGTCCGCGGCACGACGCAGGCGGTCGTTCGCGCTCGCGAAGCGCAGGCGCTCGGTTTTAAGAAAATCGTGATGCCCGGATCGAATACTTCAGGACTCGAACGACTGATAGGGGTGCGGGTGGTTGGGGTGAAGTCGGTGGAAGAGGCGCTCGAACAGTTGTTTTAGTTGAGCTCTTTTGCGGTGCGCCAACAGGCCGGTGCACCCCATGAGTTGAACGCGTGGTACTGATGCAGTTTGAAGCATCCGACCCGATTGCAGAACCCAGCGCGGTAACGCGGGATCCTCCGGACAACTGCCAGGAAGTGTGATTTGTCGGACTGCCGGCAAAAATTGACTGAAGGATCCCGCGCTACCGCGCTGGGTTCTGTATCCGAATTTCATCCAGCTGATTACCACACTTCATTAGCACCGCACGGGAGGCCTGCTTGCCCGTGCCTCCGCATAGGTGTACTCTCCTTGCGATTCAGGAAAACTTTCTTGGCTTTTACGCCGGTCAAACTCTCCCAGTTTAGCGCCCCTTTTAACAAGACTCCTTCGAACCAAGGGAGAGTTGCCGACGCCGGCAAGCCCGGCTTTTTGGGCGTGGCATTTTGATTACTGAGTAGAACTGAAGTGACTAAACACACGAGGACACGACTATGAAAAAGATTATCTTCGCCTTTCTTATTACGCTGGCTTCGCTCTCGGTAGCGGCCGCCGACACGATCTACTTGCGCGGTGGAACCTCTATTCGCGGCACCGTCCTTGGTTTCATCAACGGCCGGTTTGCGGTCCAGTTGACCGCCGGGGCCGTGCTGCCGGTCCGTTCAAACGACAACCGTAGCCAGACCGGAGCGGCAAACTCTACGCGAACGGCGAATGCCGGCGAAGTGGTTTTTCTGCGGCCC
>DATKIS010000369.1:0-2390 GCA_035543975.1 Pyrinomonadaceae bacterium | reverse complement strand
GGTTCCTATTTCAATTGTTGTGCCAGATAGGAACTGATGTGATTGCACTACAAAACAGCACCACCATTGAGGTTTTCTGGAGGCGGCATGTGGGCCACGGTTCGTTTACATTCAACGAAATCAATCTGACAGGTCAGGTTGGGAAGTTCAGTCAGACTGCCGAATGGATCGATTGACTTTGTTGAATTGTAAGGGCACCCTTCAACTTGAACCATCAATCGAGCTCATTCCGACTGATGATGAGTCGTTTTCCAGTCAAGAGTCTTGGAGTCAGGTTGCCCCAGTCAAGTCCTCAGACTTTAGAGCTGAAACCACCGGCAGGGTACATTGAGCTGCTTCGGAGTAATCGTGGGTTCCGCCAGCTCTGGCTGGGCCAGGTCGTTAGCCAGTTGGGCGATTGGTTCAACACGATCGCGGTTTACACCATCATCCTCGATCTAACCGGATCGGGCCGCAATATCGGACTCCTCTTAGTCGCTCGCTTCCTGCCAAGTTTCATCTTCGGTTCATTATCGGGCGTAGTTGCAGATCGATTCAGTCGACGCTCGATCATGATTGTCACCGACTTACTGCGCGCACTCGTGGTACTTGGCTTTCTGCTTGTCCGCAGGGCGGACCAGTTATGGCTCATCTACTGCCTAACAGTACTCCAGTTAGGCTTGTCTACGTTTTTCGAGCCGGCCAAGACTGCTGTAATTCCGTCGATCGTTTCGGATCGCGAACTGGTCGCGGCAAATGCGATTTCTTCCGTTACCTGGTCCGTGATGCTAACGCTGGGAGCTTTTGTCGGCGGAATAGTCACAGGTGTTTTTGGCAGCGACGTAGCATTTATTCTCGATGCACTAACCTATCTAGTTTCGGCTGTCCTGATTGCCAGCGTGCACCTACCCAAACGAGAACCGCGCAAACGGGGAAGGCTTACTATCCGGCGAATTCTGGGAATTTCTGAGACTCTTGAAGGAGCACGCTACGTAAAACACCGGCCGCGCGTGCTGGCTTTGTTGCTGGTGAAACCCGCATGGGGACTAGGTGGCGGAATTTTGACGCTGTTGGCCGTGTTTGGCGAAAAGGTTTTTCCCGTCGGCAAGAGCGCCGCCACAGGGATTGGCGTGCTTTTCGCCGCCCGTGGCATTGGCACCGCGGTGGGGCCAATCGTGGCCCGCCGAATCTCCGGCGAGGGCACCAAACGCATGCAGAGTTGCATAGGCATAGCGTTTCTGATTGGCGGGATCTTCTATATGGCGTTCGGCGCGGCCACGAGTTTTGTAGTCGCACTCATAGTTCTGGGCGTCGCGCACATGGGGGGCAGCATTCTCTGGGTGTTCTCAACTGTGCTTCTGCAACGCGAAGTCGAGGACAGTTTTCGCGGGCGAGTATTTGCTGCCGAACTCGCTTTGCTTACACTCACGATGGCGGTTTCAAACTATGCGACCGGTGAACTGCTGGATCGGTTTGGGTTGTCACCCCGACTAG
This sequence comes from Pyrinomonadaceae bacterium, assembly GCA_035543975.1. GTDB lineage: Bacteria > Acidobacteriota > Blastocatellia > Pyrinomonadales > Pyrinomonadaceae > PSRF01. The sequence continues at coordinate 917 of DATKIS010000369.1, read as the reverse complement.
TAGCGATTGGCATCGGTGCCCTCTTCCTGCTCCCAGCCCTGGTCTGGTTTGCCACGCAAAAATCCTGGGACAAGGACGAGGGTGCGTCGTTTGTTGAACCGGGCAGCGTTGTCAGAACCAGCGAACCGGAAGATGCTCACCTGTCGGGATAATAGGAAGAGGCTCTGAAGCAATTACGATGAAAATTAACGTTGGAGTCATGGGGTCAGCAGAGGCCGACAAATCCGCTAGCGAGGGCATCGCGGGAAAAGCTCGCGCTCTGGCTCAAGCTATTGCAGTCCACCAACAGGTGATACTTCTGACTGGGGCGACGACCGGAGTAGTCCATCTCGTTGGAAAAGCAGCGCACGACTCCGGTATTTTTCACGTTGGGATTTCGCCAGCCGCGAATAGCCGCGAGCACGTGGAATCATACAAGCTACCATTGGATGCCTGTGACGTGATTGTCTATACGGGCTTTGGATTGAAGGGACGAAATGTGGTTCTGGTAAGGTCGTGCGACATTGTCGTGTTCATCGCCGGCTCGATGGGATCGCTCAACGAGTTCACAATTGCTCATGATGAGGGCAAAGTGATCGGCTGCCTAACTGGCACCGGCGGAGTGGCTGATGAAGCGGATTATCTTCTGACGAGGTTTTCCAAGGAGACTGGCGCGCAAGTATTTCAGCACCGTGACCCTGCCAAACTCCTGGAAACTTGCCTGACTAACTTGGGACAAACGAGCGTGTCCACTTGAGCGATAGACCTGAAAACACAATTGAAACGTCGTACTCTTCGAACGATCTTGGCGTTTCCGAGTTTGATCATCCGGCCTGGACCCGCGTCCAACCGACCCGGATTACAAAGCACTGGTCGGGGCCGGAAACGCCGGCTTCGCGGCACGCCGAAGCAAGAATTATTTGGACTGACGAATCGCT
>DATKIS010000368.1:0-2158 GCA_035543975.1 Pyrinomonadaceae bacterium | reverse complement strand
ACGCGCTCCTTTTGGCAGATTAGTAAGGCGATCAAGCAGGTGTCGGAATACTTAGTCGAACCAGAGTGGGATTGAAACAGGTCCGTGACGACCCTAAAGTCTTGGTCGGGAAGCGTCGGAATACTTAGTCGAACCAGAGTGGGATTGAAAGTTGCCAAGGTAGTGCTTCTTGAAGTTGTCGCTGACGTGTCGGAATACTTAGTCGAACCAGAGTGGGATTGAAACTCCCGTTACCAGGTTCGTGGGCCTGGTAGTGAGGTAGTCGGAGTACTTAGTCGAACCAGAGTGGGAAGCTCCCGGAATTAACGATTGGAGATCTGAGATTTGAGAAGAAAAATGAACACTTAGCCGAACCCAGAGTGGGAGGCACACACCCCTGCTGGTCGTGAATCGGAAGTTGAAAATCTACCATGTTGCCCGACTGTCGTCGGTCGACCGTCGGCCGTCAGGTTTCCGTCGGAGTACTTAGTCGAACCAGAGTGGGATTCAAAGGTGACTTCCAACTGGCAAGCGATGCAGTTGCAGTAGTAGTCGGAATTACAGAGTCTAGTAAGACCCTATTGAAATCCTGAGCACGGACGATTCTCTGCGCCGTAGCTCTTCCTCCACCCGCGCAGGACTGACTTCTCGGGCATACTGCTCACCAATGCGGACCGATCATCACTATCGTCAACTTTGCCGTCTCGCGACGCTACACTCAGCCTGGCTTCGGGTCGAAGAGTCTGACGGCTGCGCTGGGGTTGACGCGGTGAACATCGCCGGCTTTGCGCACAACCTGGAAGCTGAACTGACCCGCCTCAGCGACGAACTGAGCAAGGGCACTTACGAGCCGTTACCGCTGGTGCGCTTCTTTGTGACCAAGAGCGACGGCGGACAACGGCCACTCAGCGTTCCGGCCGTGCGCGACCGGGTCGCTCAGCACGGAGTAATCGCGGTGATCGGGCCACGCCTTGAGAAAGAGTTCGAGACTTGCTCTTTCGCTTACCGCAAAGGCCGATCGGTAAAGCAGGCGCTGCAGCAGATCGAGTACCTGCATGCAGCCGGTTACACCTGGTTGGTGGACGCCGACATTACCGCTTACTTCGACAACATTGACCACGGCCTGTTGATGTCGCGCGTCGCTGACCTCGTGCCCAGTGAGCGCATCCTGAAGCTGATTCGCCAATGGATTGCGGCCAGGATTTATGATGGTCATCACATTTCGCAGCTCGAGAAAGGCTTGCCGCAGGGCGCTCCCATCTCGCCGCTGCTCGCCAACCTCTATCTCGATACTTTTGACGATCAAATGTTGTCGTCAGGCCAGAAGCTGGTGCGTTTTGCTGACGACTTTGTGGTGCTCTGTAAATCAAAACCCAAAGCGGAGCGCGCCTTGAAGCTAACCCGGCAGATCATGTCGACCTTGCGTCTGACCTTGAGTGAGGAGAAAACCAAAGTCACCAACTTTACCGAAGGATTCAAGTATCTTGGCGCGACCTTCACCGGGAGCCTATCGCTTATCTCGCCTCCGGCATCCGGTGCGCTGCAAGCGGAAGTCCTAATGCCACCGCCATTGCCGATATTGCGGGCCGCACCGTTCAGGTCGAAGGTTTTCAACCCAGCCATCAAAGATGCAATGTTGGATGCTTTCGAAGATGTTTCTTCCGACGACATTCCCTCCTTCTTCCAGCGTCCCCGCGACGAGGGGGTCGTTGCTGCTAGAGCTGAGCCTTCACGCAGTGTAGGGGAGCAAGCGAAGCCCTTGGCCGACGGGTTAGGCCAAACCAGCGACGAAAGCAGCAGGCAGCATATGCAAGCTCCCAGCGACGAAACCAGCAGACCGGAGGCCCAAGCTTCAGGCGAAGAAAGCGGTGGTCAGGATGACAGCCTTCCCGGTGGCAACGGGCCCGGGGCTGGGAACGCTGCCAGCATGCCTCCGCCAACTCTGCTAACCCTGCGAACCCTTTACGTTCACGAACACGGCGCCACCATCCGCTGCGAGGATGAGCACCTGCGCATCTTCAATAAAGACGACGTAGAGTTGCTCAGCCTGCCCGCATTCAAGATCGACCAAATCATGCTCTTTGGGAATTCCCAGGTCACCAGCGGCGCGATGAAGTTTTGTTTGCGGCACAATATTCCCATAATCCTACTTAACGGACTCGGCCACTACTTCGGAGCT
>DATKIS010000367.1:0-2979 GCA_035543975.1 Pyrinomonadaceae bacterium | reverse complement strand
TACCATGCCGGACACCTTTACGCCTCTGTTGGTCTTGATCGAGAGCCTGGCGCCAATTCCATCGCGGTTTGATCGGACGCCTACGGTCTTAACCCGCAGCAGATCATTCTGGTTTCCGTTTTCGTTACGCAGCAACCGGGCCGGTCCGTTGTTGGACGTTATCAAAAGATCAAGATCGCCGTCGTTATCCACGTCGCCAAAAGCTGCACCGCGACCGACAATCGCCCGTTGCAGGGCCCGGCCCAGTTTGCCCGTCATCTCTTCGAATTTCTTCTTGCCGTTGTTGTGAAAGAGATGCGGCGGTTGCGCGTATTTGACGTTGGGCTGGACCACGCTGATGTCATCGGAAACGTGTCCGTTAGCCGCAAACACATCGAGCAAGCCATCAAGATCGTAATCAAAGAAAAAGACCGCGAACGTCAACGACTGGGCCGACATTTTGCCGATACCTGATTTGGCTGCCTCATCAGTAAACAGTCCCGCGCCATCATTCGAATAGAGAGCCATGCTTTCGTTGGTGAAATTTCCGACCACAATTCCCGGCCGTCCAGATCCGTCATAGTCGCCCGCATCGACACCCATCCCGGCCCGCGCCGTACCGGCTTCGCTAAAAGCCACTCCGGCCGCGACGGCTTCGTCAGTAAACGTGCCATTGCCGTTGTTCTTGTAGAGCTTGTTCGGTTCAGTGTCGTTGGCGACGAAAAGATCCAGCCAGCCATCGCCGTTGTAGTCGAGCAGAGCGACCCCGAGTGATTTGCAGGTAGGATCGTTAAGTCCCGCCCGTTGGGTGACGTTCTCAAAAGTGCCGTTACCTTTGTTGTGATATAGCGTGGGACTCTGACCCTGATAAGACTGAGGTGTGCAGTAGGACTTGTTCTTGCCGTCGAGCGAGCAGAGTTGGTCCTTTTCCACGGACCAATCGACGTAGTTTGCTACAAACAAATCCAGCTTGCCGTCGTTGTCATAGTCGAACCATGCCGCGCTGGTGGAGAACGACGGATCGCCGACTCCGGCTCGGGCTGTGACATCCGAGAATTTTCCGTTACCCAGGTTGCGAAAAAGATGATTTGGCCCGACGCAGGTAATGTAAATGTCTACGTTTCCATCGTTATCATAATCAGCCGCCGCCACTCCGATACCATACATTTCGACCGCAAGCCCTGCCTGGCGGGTAACATCTGTGAATGTGCCATCCTGATTGTTGTGATAAAGGGCGAGAAATGTCTTAGGGGTTTTGCGCTCGGGCCACGCGGTGGAATTGACCAGGAGGACGTCTTGCCAGCCGTCGTTGTCGAAATCAAGAAAGGCGCAACCGTTTCCGAGTGTTTCCGGCAAATATTTTTTGCCGAAGGCGCCGCTGTTATGTTTGAAGTGTATTCCCGCTTGCGCAGACACTTCCGTAAACTCGATCGGACCTGACGGTCTCGGGGGTGTCGGACTTGGCGAAGCCGTGACACCCTGGTTTACAACTTCGGCAGTCGGAGCAGCGCCCGGAGTCGTGGCCGGCTGTTTACACGCCGAGAGCAGCAGCGAAGCCAGAAGAACGAGAATGATAGGACTATGTTGCATTGGTGTCAGACTTCTCCCTTGCCTGGGTATTCCTTCGTGCCGCTTTGTGCAATTCGTGGATCGCTTTTAGTTGTGGGTGAGAATTGCGAACGCTACCCACCCGGGGCTCCGCCCCTGTAATCTGGGGCATAGCCCCAAATCGAATTAGGACCACTCGGAAGGGCACAGCCCTTCCGCACATCAGGCGGCAGAGCCGCAACAGTCTCTACCGCACGGTTGTACTGACCTTGTGACTCCGCGTCGCACCTCGCCGTGAGTCCAACCAAATCTCGATCAGGTTCGCCGCCGGCCCAACAAAGAACAGCGCAAAAATCGGTGCGTACACTACCTGGTCCAACCTTAGAAAAAACTCCGCCAGCGCCACGCAGAACGCTACTACACACTGACCCGTCCGCGAACGCACAGTAGTCTTCGGATCGGTAATCATAAAGAAGACAAAGAGTTGGTACATGGGTCCGGTGATCGGCGCCACTTCCGCCTGCCAGGGATCGCCGGTAATCCAGCTGCGCAGGAAAGCAAACAAGAAGAACGAAACAACGTAGGTAGCGCTGATGTGAAAACGGCGGGCTCGCCAAATTATTATTGAACCCAGAATCCAGATGACCGCTATTGGTAAGAGGTTGTTGCCCCATTGAATGCTGAGAATAGCCATCGTCTCCGGCGTCAGAAATAACAGTACCGCGATACCGAAGTTGGACGGGTTCCAAATATGACGCCCCTTCACTCGCAACACGTATTTCGACATTATCGAGATCACGCTGCACAGCAGATAAGGCCAGTAGGCCGGCGAGCGGACCAGGATTCCGACGCTGATTCCGGTGATGTAAGCGCTGGCAAGATTCAGCCATTTGCCGAAAAAGATGCGACCGAGAATCACCTCGGTAATGATCGCCGCGACGATAGCCAGCGCGGTCTTTTCGTAACTCTCGAGAATTCCGTAGGAGAGATGACCAACCAACAGGATGCAGGTGATAAAAAGCGGGGCGACGTAACGATTATCGAAACGGACCTTTCGTGGTTTGGCCACTTCGAGCGGCGGATTAGCGCCAGACTCGAGGGGAGACAGGCTCATGCAGCCTCCTTAATCTTGTGGCTTCGTCCCACCGATGGATTTTCAAGGGTTTGTGTTTTTCCAGACGGCCAGCGAATCACTGCTTTTTCGACTTGCGCATTCCTGCCTAAACCAAAGTGGAGACGCCTTTGATTCTGGGCACAGAACCCACTGCCGCCGGAAACGCTCTGCACCTGCTGCCGTCCATTCCAGAAGAGTTTTACTTCGGCGCCCAGCGCACTGCGATTACTGGCCGAGCCTTCCAGCTCGAAGTCGATCCAGTTGTGCTCCGGCGTAACAGTATTTTTGTAAATCAGCAATGGTCCACGCTGGTTGGTAACAATCACATCGAGCACGCC
>DATKIS010000366.1:0-6834 GCA_035543975.1 Pyrinomonadaceae bacterium | reverse complement strand
GGCCACCGCGAATAACGAAAAGAACGCGAGGTAGACGCTCACCCTGTTGTAGCTTCTCATTTGGGGCGAGATGAGCAGGGCAAACAGTGAAGCAAAGCCTCCAATCGTTGCCAATAATACCCCGCTCACATTGAGCAGGCTCAGGTGGCTCAATAGCGTTGCCGGCGCATCGTCGGCGGGCAATTCAGTGGCGGTTGGCCTCCAAAACAAAAGCCATCCCAGCAAAGCGAGGAAGCCAATGCTTCCGACCACGCCGAGAGTCGCATTCCGATTCTCATTAACCAGTGGCGCGCCGGCGTTATACCTGTCTTTCAGCCGGGCCAATATCGCTATCCGGTGACCGTCGATCGGCAGGAGCAACTGGGAAATCTTGAGTCCGTACGCTTCCGCTTCCCCAGTGCCGCGTTCAACGGTCCGGCTTTCTCCCTGGGCCCTGATGTAGATCATGTTTGGGAGCAGGTTGGCAACAAACCCTCCAAACACCACCCCAACCAGAATCAGTGAAACTACCAGATGGCGCGCGCTTTTCCGGGAAAGCGTGGCAGCAACTCCTGCCAGGAGCAGAAAGAAACAAGCGAAGAAGGCGTAGTAACCCAACCCGCCCGAAGCTACGAGCAGGCATATGGCTGCCGCCGCCAGAAACTGCTTGCCGTGGAGGCTTGATCTGAGACTCGGTTTAGGGTCATCGGTCTGGTCATCCGTCTGGATATTGGTCTGACTGGCCAGCAGCTTTCCGGACAAGACCCAAAGAAGCACCATTATCATCAACGGGACGATGTAGTAACCAGCCAGGACCAGGTGGTGCTGGTTCCGGAAGAAGTGATAAGGAAGAAATGTGTAAAGCAAACTCCCCAGGAGTGCGATGGGATACGAGATCTTGAAATGTCGCAGGACGTAGAGCGACGAAATCGTGGTCAGAGGAAAAGTCAGCAGGAAATAGAAGTTGAAGATCAGGCCGTAGTCGCTGGTAAAAACAGAAAAGAGCTTGATGAAGAGGAAATGGAGATTGTCAGCCATCGGAAAGTAAAACACTTCCGAGCCACCGGGCATGCCGATCAGGTTGTTTCGCAGGTACCAGCCATTATCGATGATTCCTTTGATCACCATTCCGTGGAACAGTGCGTCTCCGCCATATTCGAAGGGCGTTCTCGGGTTGGCCCGCCAGAGCTTCATCACACAGGTGAGGATCACCAGACAAATGGCTACAGCCGCGACATATTCGGCGAGTGTCCTGACCCTACTGTTTGCTGGCATCATCGGTTGTTAAGAGTATTTTCGCCCAAGGCGGATAAAGAAACAGCGGCGCTCGAATGACGCGCCTTCACGGGTAGGCCTGAATGTTACAGACGGCGATTGAAAGGTGCCGATCGTCGCCGCTTTTCTGGTCAACGGCACAGGGCTGCCAGGTGCGGCTAGCGCGGATCTCAAACTCATACGCTTTGTTGCCGGTGGTGAAAGGCAGCCTAATCTCAACCGGAACCTCAATCTCCAGGCGCAACCATCCATAGCCGAAGAGTGAGATAGCGCTGAGTCGTTGGCCGTTCAGGAAAAAGTCCAATTCGATGGGATCCGACCCGAGGTCCGGGATATGGGTGATCAAGTCGAGCCCCAGTTTTGATAAGGAGGCTGCTTCAAATCGAAGGTGGGAGCGCTCGCCCATCCAACGGGCAATCGGTGGCAAGTGGTTAGCCGCGAACCATCCATGATTGAAGTCTGCACACCTATCGAGACAAATGCTCTGGGAGGAGATTGGTTGAGCCGTTGCACGAAACAGATCGCTCCGGTCGCGATGTTCGTTATTAAAGGGACCAAGCGGCGCAGCCGAGGCTTTCAGAAACATGTACAGGCCGCTTTTCGGGAGTTTTATCCCCAGGTCGGAGATCTTTCCAAAAACGTAGCCCATCGCCATGTCAAAGGCCCGGCGCTCCGTAAAGGAAAGGCCACGCAGGTAATCAAGAAAGTCCGTCTCAAAAGGCACACCGTATTCATCGGCTTGTTTTAGAAACTCGGCACTACTAAGGCAAAGGGTGTAGCGAGGCTCGGTTTGCACGTGGGGGAAGAACGAGCGAAAGCGGGCAGCGTGTTCATCGTCATCTTCCAGACCAATGTGCCCGTCGATATTCACAAAGTGACGAAGCTGGTCTTCGGTCATCTGGTCATAATCCTGATGAAGCTCGCGGTCGAGGCACTCGATGCCATGGAGAGTGACGCCGTCGGGCCGCAACACCCGTTTGATTTCAGCCAGCACCCGGTCCTTATCCTCAAAGGCAACGTGGCCCATGACGTCGAGACTGGCTACGTAGTCGAATGACGAATCTGGAAAGGGCAGCGCGGTAAGCGACGCGACATACGTGGCGTCGTAACCGTTGCGGCCGGCAGCGGCCAGGAGTTGGGGTGACAAATCGACGCCGGTGAGGGTTATGCCCTTCCGTTTGAGCAATGCCAGCATCCCTTCGCCACACCCCAGATCAAGCACGGATGAACCACGCCGGACGTTATCGTAGACCCACATAGTTCGAGCGAACTGGATGTCGAAGCGATTGAGACGGTCGAAAAAACCGGCTTCCAGCACGCCCCCGGTAAAGAAGCGTTCACGGTAAAACCCGGCCACATCATCGATACCGGCAACGTCGTAAAGGTCAGTCATTTTGGGTCAAGGCATGAAGGTTCGGGTTAATTCGTGGATCGCTCTGGACCTCGCCCGGCTCAACGCTCATCCCGTCCAGCCGGGCAGCCAACTTGTCGACCCGCAACTGAATACTGCGCTTCGTGCGGTCAGCAATAACTCCAGCTTCGCTGATTTCCAGCGCCAACTGCTTGAAACACACGCGCTGTTCTTCGAGCAAAAGCTCGATGGTCTGCTGATGTTCCCGACCCATCGCTTGCAGCTTTTCCGACAGCTGAGCGTCGAATCGATTCTCAGCCAGGGATAAGCGCGACTCTAACTCGGCTAATCGGGATTCAAGACTAGCCTGTGAAATCAAACTCGCATCGAGTTCATTTTGTAAGAACGCCAGGCGCTGTTCGTTCGCCTGCAGGACTGCGAGGGTATTGTTAAGCGCTCGATCGGCAGCAGAATTGAAATTGACCTGCTCCCAGGTATACCAATGTGTCACCCGCTTCAGCTGCCGCTTTATCCACAACTCCAGGCGTGCCGGCAGGCCAGTGCGATAAGTTGTCACGGGAGGCAGCTGGTCATGAGAGCGCCCGGTGATCGTTAAGCTGGTTTCTAGTCTGGCCAAAGGTTTCGCACTGGTGCCGGCTGCCGAAACGGAAGAATCCGCCTGCTGGGCCGCGCTTTCACGGGCTTGCTCCCGAATACTTCGAACCAGATCGTCAACTTTGATGTCAGCCATGGAGTGCGCTTGAGACCTCCGCGCGTCGCGTCGCGCCCTTCGACTCCAGCCGGCGAGCGGTCGCGTTGGCATTGAGATTGACCAATCCTTCAATCAGAATCGGACTGGTCACGCGAAAAAACAACGCCCCATCCAGCCAATCGTATCCAATTCCTTCCTCAAAAATTGCGCTGCTGTGGGCTGCGCACGAGATCGAATAGAGATCGGTCCCCAGCCAACAATCAAAATTGAAGACAATCTCCACCAGTTCGCCCTTGGCCACTTCTCCCAGATGGAGTTGTTGTTGTTCTGAATTCGTGCCATAGACCTGAACACCGTGGCGGTTTCGAATCAGGAATCCAAATACCGGATTCTTGATGTCCCGATGAAACAGCACTCGCATGCGAACTGAAACCGCTGCTCCAGACTCAACCATCTCCATGCGGCAGTGGGTAGCATCCAGGAGTTCGATACTCACCACCTCAGCGCTACCGTCACCATGACGATAAGTGTAGGTCAGTGGGGCGCTCCTGGATTCCCCGTCCTCCAGGCTATCAGACCCATCGGTTGAATCCTCGGATTGCTCGGCTTCGAATGCCTCCTCACGTTCCATGATCAACTTCTGATAACGGTTCAGCACGTCCACCGGCGTCCCGTCAGCCACAATTTGCCCGGCATTGAGGAGGATGGCCCGCGAACAGAGATATCGGATGGCTGCAGGATCATGGGAAACGAAGAAGATAGTGACCCCGCTGTCCTTCAGCTCTTTGATCCGTCTCATGCACCGATGCTGAAAGACGGCATCACCCACCGCGAGGGCTTCATCGATGATGAGTATCTGAGGAGAGGCACTAATAGCTACCGAGAAGGCCAGACGCACGTACATGCCACTGGAGTAGGTCTTAACGGGCTGATGAATGAATGGCCCAATTTCCGCGAAGCGTTCTATGTCGGGCAGCAGGGCTTCGGTTTCGCTCCGCGAAAACCCCATCAAAGCCGCATTCATGAAGATGTTTTCAATCCCGGTAAACTCGCTATTGAAACCGGCACCCAGTTCGAGTAGTCCGGCTATCCGGCCGTCGTGCCAGACGGTGCCGTGCGTCGGCTCGAGCGTTCCGGTCATGATCTGGAGGAGCGTTGATTTTCCGCTGCCATTAGGTCCGATAATGCCGGTGGCGGTGCCGGCTTCAATCTCAAAACTGATCTCTTTGAGCGCCCAGAATTCGCGGTGGCGCCTCCAGTGGCCGCGCGTCAGCATCTCTCGCAGCCGATCATTCGGCCGCTCGTAGATTCGATACAGCTTGGAAACGCCCTCAACGCGGAGTGCTTTGCTCATGTTCGCAAAACGATAACTGTTATGAGCTAGGTGGTAAAGTCCCGGAGGGAACGGCGGAGCGGCGCGGTTGGTCGTTAAGTCAAACGGCCTCAGTCGGTTGTTTGGGTGCATGCTTGCGGTTAGTCTGATCTCTGCGTAAAATGTCGATTCTTTTAACGCAGGGTGACGTCTGGAATCTTTTTTCGCCCGCGCATGCTGCTGCTCGATCCCCGGGGGCATCTAATCCGCTCTTATCTGCGTCTTTATTTCGGAGGAATTTTGTGAAGCAAGGTTTTCGTTATCAGTGCGCTATTGCTGCGTTTATGCTCGTCTTTGGCGCATTTTCGTATGCGCAGGGGCAGACGCCGAGCGCCACACCCGTTCCTTTCGTAACCCAACTGACGTCCAGCCCGACCGGCTTTAGCTCTTTCGCCGGCGACGTCAGCGCCAATGGCCGTTTCGTAGTGTTCGAGTCAAATGGCGATGTGGCAACTCAAAACCGAAACAACGCTGATGGCAATCGCGAGATCTTCGTGGTTGATTACGCGCAGCGACGCATATTTCAGATAACGAACACCAAAAACGTTCAAAAGCCGCCGGCAAGTCCAAGTCCGACTCCAACGCCATCGCCGACCCCAACTCCGTCTCCGGGCGCTACTCCGACGCCGACCCCAGCGCCTACGCCTGCCGATCCGACGCAGGTGCAGATTGAGATAACTAACAATCGCCCGGTAATTAGTGCTGAGCCTGAGCTGGTCGGTGGCAAACGCGTTTTCACCATAGCCTTTAGTTCCAACGCCCCTAATCCGGCGAACTTTGATGGAACCTCAACCGCCGCCCTGGTCGCCGATGGCAATCAGGAAATCTGGATCTTCCAGTTACCTGAGGTCGCGGACGTAGCAGACCTATCGAGTGGTGACGAGGTAGCTTTTCAAGATCTATCAGTAGGCCAATTCAGACAAATAACCAATTCGCCGGCCAGCCGGGCACCCACCCCCGGGGGCACAGCCACCGATAACATCTTGCCCTTTGTGGCCGATGACAATCGGGAGGCGTCAATTAGTGATAAGGGAGATATCATCGCCTTTATTTCAACGCGGAGCCTGATTGGCGCCGGCAATGCGGATGGAAATCCCGAGCTTTTCCTGGCTGCGAGACAAACTGCGAATTGGAGTGCCTTTACGATTGTTCAGGGCACTACCACTCAGGACGCCGTGCCGGGAATTGGGCGTACTTTCACGCAGAATCCTGCCCTGTCTGCAAATGGCCTGGTAGTCGCCTTTGGATCTACGGCAAACCTTACGGGAAATAACGACGACGGAAATGCTCGCGGAAACCATGAAGTGTTTGTGGCTAACTTTAATGGAGCGGCGCTTAGCAATGTTCGTCAGGTAACGCGAACCAAGGCGGCAACCGGATCCGGATCGAACGCGACCGTAAACCTGTTGCCCCTCGGCCGTACGTTGAGTCGCGACGGGTCACTAATCGTTCTTGAGTCACTAGCGGACAATCCGAAGGGAAACGACAGCGCGACCAACAAAGCTACCTACGGAATCTTTGTCTACACCGTGGCGACTGATACGTTCGTGCAAGTCGGTCCGCGCGGCGCCGATACCTCGGGCGACATTCTGCGTTTCCCTGCATTTACCGACTACAACGGTTTGCTGACGCCCAGCACGCTGGTTTTTGCTTCGGCCCTGAATTTCAAGCCCGATGGGACGTTGTTGGCAACGGCTGATACGACGGGATTGAATCCCTCGAATCAGCCGCAGCTCTTTGCCACTCAACTCCCGGCCAGCTCGTCAAATACGTTTACCCGGTTGACTCAGAATCCCGTCGGGGGCTTTGGCGGCATTCGCGCGTTGACCACCCAAACGCGAAAGAGAATTCTGTTCAGTCTCGGTGGAACCGACTTGGGGACCGGGAACCTTGATGCCTCGACCGAGGTGTATCTGCTGTTGACGCCCACGGTGAGCAGCGAATCAGTCGCGGTACTCTCATTCTTTACCGGCGCCAGTACTTTTCCGGTGGCCGAAGCAACACCCGCTGCCAGCCCGACTCCGTCGCCAACTCCGACTCCCACGCCCGGTACTGTCGCCACCGGGTTGGCAGGGGGAGAGTTGAGCATAGTTAGATCTACGGCGGTGCTGACGCCCGCAACGAAGACTGCGGTTGGCGGTTCAG
>DATKIS010000365.1:0-2369 GCA_035543975.1 Pyrinomonadaceae bacterium | reverse complement strand
GCAGGTTTTCGATGCGCTGTTGTTCGATGGTGTTTGAAACAGTGGTGCGGCTGGTCTCAATTACCGGTTGATCCCCGGAGGTAATGTTTACTACCTCAGAAATCTGACCGATCTCCAGGGCCACATCCAAATCGGCACGCGCACCTACAGTTAACTTGTACGACGGCACAACTGCCTTCTTATAAGTCGGCGCTTCTACGCTGACCTCATAATCACCGGGCGGCAAGCTCACGATTAGGTAATATCCGTCATCATTCGTTTGCACGGTACGCGAGAAGTTCGTCGCCGGATTACGCGCAGTCACACTCGCGCCCACCACTACCGCTCCCTGCGGATCGCGCACGACGCCCTGCAGGTCGGCAGCGTTAGACTGTGCCTGACCGAAAGCGACACTAGAACCAAGAAGTCCACAAACGATCGTGAGGATCAAAAGGCCGGTTATTCGACTTGAAGGCTTAAGCCACCGCGTAGGGGACGCAAACATCATTTCATTCTCCTTGGTTAGTTAGGGACTCGACGGACAGGGTTAGAACCCGCTTCCTCGGTGTTGATCAGCTAACGGGTCACATCAGATTTTTAATAACGGCTTTGAAAGCTCAAAGTTTCCGATTGTCCACGGCATTGTCTGGGGAGCGATTCGGCTGACCTCAGCAACGACCTCTGAGAAATGCGCCGGGAGCCTCGATAAGAACGCTCCGTCTTTTTACTCCAAAAGCTCTAGTGTGGCAAGCGTTTATGAGTATATTAGTTTGATTTAAGCCCAACCTTGCTGCCACTCAGTGATGAAGCCGGCCTACACCCACCTCTTATCGACGTAGAACGACTGAAAGGTCAGCTAGGTGAAGTCGTGGGTCTCACCTTGGCGGACGGTCGAGTGGCGCGGGCAAGTTTGCGCCGGAGACGCGCGCTTGGGCCGCATAGAAGTATGGCTGCTTCAGCCAATCCCGGTACAAAGGCAGCGCGGCGAAGGAATCCGGAGACCTGGAGGCGCGAATTGAACCGGGTCGCATATTCGCTCCGGTATTGCTTGGTTAACAAATCAAAGGACCCGCCCGAGCGCAGCGCCGGAAGATGACCGGCCACGGTTTGCGCGGCAACCTGTCCGCTCTCCAGCGCCATCAGCATGCCGCTACCGGTGAAGGGATCAATGAACGCCGCCGCATCGCCGACAGTCAGCAGCCCATCAGCCGGAGCTAGTTCTCTCTTTCCAAACCCTTCGAGCGATACGCTCAACCATGGGGTGCTTGCCGAAGCCGCATTCAGGGTCTGTGCCGCCCGCGCGTTTTTCATGACCACTTCACGCATGACGATTTCCGGATCCGACGAGTAGCGACGGACGTCGTCTGCAGAGACGATGAAACAGAGATTGCTAATCCCACCTTCCACTCCACTCAAGCCACCATACCCACCCCGGTAAAAGTAGATCTCGCAAGCGCCGGCTGCCACGCGCGCCTTCTCAAGGTGAACCTTAAAAGCCACCAGCTTGGGTCGTTCTCTCTTTTTGAGGGCGGCAGTTCCCTTATCGACGTGGCGCGCCAGAGATCGAGCCCTGCCCGTAGCATCGATTGTGACCACGGCCGAGTAATCATTGCTGCCGCTGCCGCCATTCGCGTGGGCCGGTTTCACCCGAATGCCAGACACGCGCTCGCGCTCGCGGATTAACCCTGCCGCATGGACTCCCTCGATTACCACTACGCCGGCACTCTTCGCGCGATCGAGCAGCTTGAAGTCCATCTCGCTGCGGCTGAGACCAAGCGCGTTGGTGCCAGACTTGAACCATTCGCTCGGGACGTCGACGCTGTGTCCCCGGCGAGAGTAGAAAACCGTTTGCGCCAGTGAGGTACCCCCGGCCGAGAGCATCTGATCGCGAACTCCGAGCCGTTGGAAATGAGCCAGGCACTCAGGCGAAATAAACTCGCCGCACAATTTTGGACGGGGAAACCTCTTTTCTTCGACCAGCAGTACACGCGCTCCATCCATCGCGAGCTGAATCGCCGCACTGGTTCCGGCCGGACCCGCGCCCGCAATAGCTACGTCAAATATGTTTGCAGTGGCCAACATCAATGTCTGTGAATTCCGCAGGCTATCTCGTGTTCTCTCGTGGACCGTTCTGTTGTTCAACTTTCCGGCCACTACTTCCGTTGGATGGCGCAGCTGCCAGCACCAGGCGGTACGGAAAGTGACGCTGCACCTCGATGCTCTTGAGATTGGCACGCTTCGCCAGCTCAGCTAATTCATCCGGAACAAAGCTTCGGAGGATTGAAAGGGCGCCGTCTTCCCGAATCAGGCGGTTGTGCAAAAACAGTCGGCCGATCGTCGTGTAAAAGCAATATGCCACCGGATGGCGATGCAGGTCTATCACAAAGATT
>DATKIS010000364.1:0-3193 GCA_035543975.1 Pyrinomonadaceae bacterium | reverse complement strand
CATCGGGATCATTGTCAAACCCGACAATAAATCCGGCCATCACCTCCATTCCATAGCTTTGTATTCTCCTTACCGACTCCAGCAAGTTTCCTCGATTTTGAGATTTTTGCGCTTCCTTCAGGCTCTCTTCCACCGGTGTTTCAATCCCCAAAAAAACCCTGCTAAAGCCGGCGCTCCGCATGTGGTCAAGCAGTTCTTCATCATCAGCCAGATTTACGCTGGCCTCAGTGAGGAGCGAGAACGGATATCCATTTCGCGCCTGCCACTCAGCCAATTCCGGCATCAGCCTTCGCACATTCTTCTTATTACCGATGAAGTTGTCGTCGACAATGAAAACCGTACCACGCCAACCAAGACGGAGAAGTGCATCAAACTCGGCGAGTATTTGTTGATTACTCTTGGTTCGGGGGACGCGCCCGTAGATTTCAATGATGTCGCAGAATTCGCAATTGAACGGGCAGCCACGCGAATACTGCACTGACATCGCACTGTAACGCTTCATGTCTGCGAGCTGGAAGTCAGCCACAGGTGTGGTTGAGAGTGGCGGCCGCTCCACCGCCTGGTAGGTTCGTTTAGCTTCGCCGCGTTCGAGATCATTGATGAACTGGGGCAAGGTGGTCTCGGCTTCACCGATAAAGATGTGGTCTGCATCCGGCAAGTTTTCGATCGTGGTGGTCACATATGGACCACCGAGTACGACCCGCTTACCTTTCGCCTTACTCATTCGGACAGCTTCATGGAGCGACTCTTTCTGCACCAGCATGCCCGTAACGAAAACCATGTCAGCCCATTCAATATCGGCCGCTTTCAACGCGCGAACATTCATGTCTACCAGCCTTCGCTCCCAGCCCTTCGGCAACAGTGCCGAGACAGTCAACAGTCCTAGCGGCGGAAAGGCACATCGCTTACGCTCGAATGGGAGAGCATGGCGAAAACTCCAATACGTATCTGGAAACTCCGGATTGATTAATAAGACTTTCATGTCTACTCCTTTTGCCGGGAGTTGAGTATTACTTAAGCGCTTTGAAGCTGAGTCCTTAGTCGGGGGTTGCGACCATCCTATTCCCGAATGCGGAAAGCTCGAGTAATAGTTACGTAACAATTGCCGAGCGACGGGTGGGGGTTTAGGAGTGTAAGACATCTCCGCCGGGGTGCACCAGCCTGACGGAGCTTTGTCCGAGACGCATTGCCTTGTTATGTCCACGGGCACCGACTAAATGCTCCCGAGAGCAACTCGAGGATGAAAGACATCGATACTCTCGGGGCGCTGGCAAGGGGAGCGGGAAGACACGAAAATATCACATCCTTCGGAGGCCAAAACATGCAGGTTAACTGGCCTCACCATTTCAAAGTTCAGTACAATGCAGGCGCTCTCGAATGTTGGGAAGTTGGCCTGAGTTTGCTGGGTGGTGTTCTTGACACCCAATTGCCGACCATTTTGATTTGTGAAATGGCGCCGGGCCTCGTTCGAGAGTTAATTGCCCTGCTGGATTGGACCGCCCCGCCCAAAACGAGTCCGGACCACAGCTACTCGATTGGAGTTTTCTTGAACAAGGTCGCCAATAACACTTCGCCAGTTGAACTAATTCAGCTCGACAGCGCTGAAATAACCAAATGGAGCTTTGCCCCGCAGTCCGACTGGACTGTGATGAATGATACAGACCACTTCGTTCAGTTCTACGAGACTGACGGGTTTCTCTTGAATTCGTTAAGCGGTTTCATTGGAACTGGCATCAACGCCGGGCATTCCGTCGTGGTGATTGCCACCCCGGAACATCGCGAAGGTCTTGACGAACTATTGCTTACCAGTGGTTTTGACCTTGCCGATGTCAAAGCATCCGGCCGATATCTTTCTCTGGATGCGGCGGAAACTCTCTCGAAGTTTATGGTTGAGGGCTCCCCCGACCCGGTGGCTTTCCATCAGCTGATGGGAAGCATCATCGGAAGGGTGACGGATGGCCGTACGAGTGTGAGAGCTTTTGGAGAGATGGTCGCGCTGCTATGGGCGGAGGGTAATCACGCCGGAGCAATTCGCCTGGAAGAACTTTGGAACGACTTACAGAAGGCGCATACCTTCTCGCTGTTCTGCGCTTATCCAATGCATGGTTTGGGCGGAGAACAATTTATTGAGTCCCACAACGGACTCTGTACCGCCCACTCCCGCGTCATCCCCGCCGAAAGCTATGCCGCCTTAGTAAGTAACGAAGAACGCTTGCTGGCGGTCGCGCAGCTGCAACAGCGAGCCGCTTCGCTGGAGGCTGAGGTCAAGGAACGCAAACTTGCGGAGGAACGACTTCGTCGCGCCCTGGCCGGCGAGCAAATGGCCCGGGCCGAAGCTGAGACTGCTAATCGCATGAAGGACGAGTTTTTGGCGACTGTTTCCCACGAACTGCGCACGCCCCTTAATGCGATCATAGGCTGGTCCCACTTGCTGCGCAGTGGCAGTCTCGACCAGGCTACAGCTGCTCGCGCAATGGATACCATCGATCGAAACGCCAAGGCGCAGGCCCAACTGATCGAAGACATTTTGGATGTCTCGCGCATGATCACGGGTAAGGTGCGCCTCAATAAAGAACCCGTTGATATAGCTGCAGTCATCAATGCCTCAATCGACTCAGTCCAGTTGGCTATCGAGTCGAAGGATATCCATCTGGAAGTAACTCTGAATCCTTCCGCCCGCCATACGCTCGGAGATTCAAGCCGGTTGCAACAAGTGGTTTGGAACCTCCTCTCGAACGCAATCAAGTTCACGCCCTCAGGCGGCCGCATTGAAGTGAAACTCCTGCGCGCAGGGCGAAACGTCAAAATTCAAGTGATTGATTCCGGTCAGGGCATTCGGGCAGATTTTCTTCCATTCATCTTCGAACGGTTTCGTCAGGCGGATGGCACTACCACACGGCAACACGGCGGCCTTGGTTTAGGTTTGGCAATTGTGAGGCACCTCGTGGAACTGCACGGTGGCACGATCAAGGCTGAAAGCCCCGGAGAAGGAATGGGTTCAACTTTCACTGTGAAACTGCCGCAGGCGCCGTCTCCACACCGTCAACGGGATTCCGAAATAACCAAGCGGGCGGATCAATCAGACCGACACTTCTCTGCGCTTCCGGCCCTCGATGATGTCCGGGTACTGCTGGTTGACGACGATCCCGATACCCTGCAAATCCTTTCCATGATGTTGACCGTATCGAAGGCT